>NZ_CALPCV010000011.1:0-76292 GCF_943193095.1 Parasutterella muris
TTGGAGCGGGAGACGAGTCTCGAACTCGCGACCTCAACCTTGGCAAGGTTGCGCTCTACCAACTGAGCTACTCCCGCGACAGGAGTTGAACTATACAGGTGGATTTCTATGTTGTCAAACGACACCCGCAAATTTTTTTGAATTTGCAGGAAAAGGAAGTAAAAGAATGTAGCAGACACTGCGAATCGCCCGAGTAATTAGGCAATATCTCACTTGTTTTGAGTGTATTTGTAATGAATATCAATCCAAAGTTATAAATCACTTCAAGTTAGTCTGAAAATTATATGGGAAAACATTAAGTTATATTCCATTTATTGTCTTTAAGAATTACTGCATAACAGAGAATTTTTTGCAATAATCTGAATATAGAGATGGAGTTTTAAAAATACTATGGCACTGAAGGTCTTTAATTTCGCCTGCGTTAACGGCCATACATTCGAAGCAATGGTCGGTAGTGAAGAAGACTTTGAAAAGCAGAAAAAGGCCGGCTTGTTTACCTGTCCTGTCTGCGGGTCTTCAGAGGTGAAGCGCGCCCTCTCTGCGCCGCACGTGAAAACTCAGGCCGCCGATGAAGTGAAAAACAGTGAGTCGTTGGATAGTCTCAGCGATCTTTTTAAGGCCATTCACAAAATCTTGGACGACAGCGAATATGTCGGAGATAAATTTGCTGACGAAGCGCTTGCTATTAAAAGAGGAGAGGCCGAGGAAAGAGTGATTTCCGGTACGGCCTCTCAGGAAGAAGTGGAGCAATTGAGAGAAGAGGGCGTTGACGTGCTTCAGGTTCCCGTCGTGCCCAAAAATAAAGTTAACTGATGTCTTGAAGTTGCTCGGATAAATCGAGCCATTTGGCTTCAAGTTCATCAATCTCGGCAGAAAGCTCTCCGTGCTTTTTCAGACAGACTGCAACTTCATCTTGGTTGCCCTGATAGAAATCTGTGTCCGCAAGCTTTGCATCAAGAGTTTTCTTTTCTGCAGAAAGCTTTTCGAGCTTCTTCTCAACTTTTTCAAGCTCTTTTTTAATGGGTCTGGACAGAGCCGCGATTCTTTGCCTTTCCTGCGCGTCGTTTCTGCGCTGTTCTTTACGGCTGACTACAGCTTTCTCTTCCGGTTTGCCGGCGTTCTTCTTCTCCTGTTTGTCACGCAGAACAAATTCCGCATAGTCATCCAGGTCGCCATGGAACTCCGTCAGCGCCCCGTCATGAACCAGCCACAGCTCGTCGCAGCAGGCGCGAAGCAAATGGCGGTCATGTGAAACCAAAAGCACAGCTCCGCCGTAGGAAGAGAGCGCTTCAGTGAGCGCGTCTCTCGTCGCCATGTCCAGGTGGTTTGTCGGTTCGTCAAAAACCAAAAGGTTCGGCTTTGACCAAGACAAAAGCGCAAGAGAAAGACGCGCTTTCTCGCCTCCGGACATCGGGCCGACCAGGGCCGTTGCCATCTCACCGGAAAACTTGAAGCCTCCGAGATAATCACGAAGCTCTTGTTCTCGTGTATTGGGCGGAGCGACGCGAGCTAAATGCTGAAGCGCGGTTTCATCATCCCGAAGATCGTCAAGCTGATGCTGCGCGAAATAGCCGATGATGAGGCCGTTGCCGTAGCGAATTTCACCGGAGAGCGGCTTGAGCGCGCCGATGAGCGTTTTAATGAGGGTTGATTTACCCGCACCGTTGACACCTAAGACTCCGATGCGAGCGCCTGCTGAAATCACACACTTAACGTTCGTCAGAATCTTTTTGTCGGGATATCCGCAGTCAAGCTCCTCTGCGTGAATCAGGTGCTGAGGAATCTTCTCCGGTTCACGAAAATGAAAGGACCACTGGTAGGTGGAATGAAGAGGAGCGACCTTCTTCAGTTTTTCAAGCATCTTGATGCGGGACTGAGCCTGCTTGGCTTTGGTCGCTTTGTAGCGGAATCGATCAATGTAGGCCTGC
Source organism: Parasutterella muris (assembly GCF_943193095.1). Taxonomy (NCBI): domain Bacteria; kingdom Pseudomonadati; phylum Pseudomonadota; class Betaproteobacteria; order Burkholderiales; family Sutterellaceae; genus Parasutterella; species Parasutterella muris. The sequence goes on from NZ_CALPCV010000011.1 coordinate 1,929, forward strand.
AGGTGAGAAGCCGTGGCTTCATAAGCCTTTGCCGCAGCTTGCTGAAGCTTGATTTTTTCAGCTCTTGCGAGCTCATACTGACTGAAATTTCCGGAATAACGATTGATGGTTCCGTCTTCAATAGCCCAGATTGTTCTGGAAACACTGTCAAGAAACTCTCGGTCATGCGAAATCACAATGACTGTCGAATGAATGTGCTTCAGAAAGTTCTCCAGCCAAATGACGGAATCGATATCCAAATGGTTGGTCGGTTCGTCAAGAAGCAGCAAATCCGAGGGTTTCATCAGCGCTCGAGCTAATGCCAGTCGGTTGCGCCATCCGCCCGAAAATTCGGAGACCTTTCTTTGGGAGTCAGACGGCTTAAAACCAAGACCGTAGAGAATCTCTTCGGCTTCAGCAACGACCGCGCCTTCATTAATTTCCGCAAGCTGAGAAAGTGCGGTCGCATAAGCGATGTCATCAGAAGACTCTTCCGCCTTCTTCAGAGCCGCTTTGGCTTCCATCAGCGGCTGATGACCTCCCAGGACAAACTGCAGAGCCTGAGAGTCAGTTTCTAAAATGCGCTGAGCGATATGACTGATTCGAATGGGAGCTGGCGCGAGGATGTCACCGTCCTCGGGCGAGAGCTCTGAGAGGATAGCGGCAAACAGCGTCGATTTTCCGGAGCCGTTTGGGCCGACCAAACCGACTCTTTCTCCGTCGGAAGCCGTTAAATTAACACCTTTGTAAAGGACTCTGACTCCGCGAGTCAGAGATAAATTCTGTAGTTTCAGCATTACGGAACTTGTTCTTTTTTAATGAGAAAGACTTGTTCGTCTCCTCCCGATGTTTTGATCCATTGCACGGGAAGATCAGGGAAGCGGGCTTTAAAGAAGTCCGAATTGTCCCCAAGCTCAACAATGAGGACGCCATTATCGCAGAGGTGCTCTTTGGCCTGATCCATGATCTTTTGGATGACATCCATTCCGTCTTCTCCCGCTTCAAGCGCAAGCGCGGGCTCGTGACAGTATTCGGCCGGCAGACTTTCCATCGCGCTCTGTGTCACATAGGGCGGGTTGGAAATAATGAGATCGTATTTGGCTCCCTGCAGCCCGCTGAATACATCGCTTTGCATCGGGAAGACGCGGTTTTCCAATCCATACTCTTCAATATTGATCTGAGCGACCTCCAAGGCGTCCGGGCTAATGTCTGCGGCGTCAACTTCGGCATTGGGAAAAAGATCGGCAAGCATGATGGCAAGACATCCGGAGCCGGTGCACAGATCCAAAACATGCTTGACATTGAGCGGATCTTCCACAATTCCTTCAAATCGATCTTCGATCATTTCGGCGATAAAGCTCCGTGGAATCAGTACGCGTTCATCCACGTAGAACCGGTAGCCGACTAACCACCATTCGTGGACAATGTAAGCGGTAGGCTCCAAATCATCACATCTTCTGGAGATGTTGTTCAGAAGCATCTCGCGCTCATTGCTCGTCAGAGAAGCGTCTAAAAACTTCTGTTCATACTCCAGCGGAATATGCAGCGAACGCAGCACAAGAAAAGACGCTTCCTGAAAGGGATCGTCATATCCGTGACTGAATGTGGCCTCAGACTCGAAAAGGCGGGTCGACGCATAGCGAATGAAATCGCGTATGGTGGTCAGCGAAGATGTTTTATCACTCATGAGTTTGGTCCAAAAATATATTTCTCAGTGTTTGATAGTAAATTTCCGCTAAATCGGAAATTTGAGAAAGTTCGACACGTTCGTCAATTTTATGGATTCTGTCGTTCGTGGGACCGAATTCAACTATATCCGGGCACCAATTTTTCACAAAACGTCCGTCGCTGGTTCCGCCGGAAGTCGACAGCACCGGCTCAATACCGGTAACGGCGGTAATCGCTTTAGAGAGTCTGCTGGTCAGGAATGTGCCCTGAGCAAAAAACGGTTCCGCGCTTTCCTGCCACGCGACGGAATAGTCAAGACCAAGTCCGCGGCAGATGGATTCGATCTTTTCTTCTAAAGATTTGGCCGTGTGCGCAGGGTTGTAGCGAATGTTAAACGTGATTTCGCAGACGGGCGGGACCACGTTGACCGCTCCCGTGCCCGCATGAATGTTGCTGATTTGGAACGACGTCGAAGGGAAAGGTTCGAAGCCTTCATCCCAAACTTCTGAAGAAAGACGGCTGATGAGCGGACCGGCCATATGAATCGGATTTTTAACTTTTTCCGGATAGGCGACATGCCCTTGGATACCCTTCAGGATCAGTTTTCCGTTGAGAGAGCCTCTTCGACCGTTTTTTATGGTGTCTCCGAGTTTTACCGAGCAGCTCGGCTCTCCCACGATGCAGCACATCGGTGCTTCTTCCGTCTTTATCAGCGCTTCAAGCGCGAATTTGGTTCCGTCACGCCCGTCACCTTCCTCGTCCGAGGTGATTAGAAAGGAGATGCTTCCGTTAAAGTTCGGATACTCTAGGACAAAGCGGCAGGCGGCAGCAGTAAATGCGGCGTCCGATGTTTTCATATCCTGCGCGCCGCGGCCGTACAGATATCCTTCGGATTCCGTCGGCTCAAAGGGCGGGAATTTCCAAGGGGCGCTTCCTGCAGGAACGACATCGACATGACCGCAAAACAAAATGGACGGCTGAGAAGCGCCGATTTTGGCCCAAAGGTTTTTCGTTTCGCCTCGGTTGATTTTTCGGCATTGGAAACCGGCATCCGTGAGCGCTTTTGTGAGAATGTCCAGGCAGCCGGCGTCAGACGGCGTGACCGAGGGGCATTGAATCAGAGATTTGGTTAAGGAGATGGCGTCGTAAGACATAAGTGTGCAGGTAAGCGAAAAGGCAGCCGAAGCTGCCTTTCGTTAATGAAAATTATGAACGCAGCAGTTCGTTGATGCTGGTCTTGGAGCGTGTCTTTTCGTCAACGCGTTTGACGATCACGGCGCAGTTCAGGTTGTACTTGCCGTCTTTAGAGGGAAGACCTCCCGGGACGACAACAGAGCCTGAGGGAACTCTGCCGCGGAAGATTTCACCGGTGGTGCGGTCGTAAATCTTCGTGCTTTGTCCGATGAAAACACCCATTGAAATAACAGAGTTGGCTTCCACGACGACGCCTTCAACAATTTCGCTGCGCGCGCCGATAAAGCAGTTGTCCTCAATGATGGTAGGACCGGCCTGAAGCGGCTCGAGAACGCCGCCGATGCCGACACCGCCGGAGAGGTGGCAGTTCTTGCCGACCTGAGCGCAGGAGCCTACGGTCGACCAGGTGTCAACCATGGTGTTTTCGCCGATGTGCGCGCCGATGTTGACAAAACTCGGCATCAGAACGACACCCGGTGCAATATAGGAGCCCTGGCGGACAACAGCTCCCGGAACACAGCGGATACCGGTTTTTGCCCAGTCGTCCGCGCTGAAGTCTTGGAAGCGAAGCGGGACCTTGTCGTAGAAACTCATGTCTCCTGCACGCATAATGCGGTTCGGATTAATTCTGAAACTGAGAAGAACCGCTTTTTTGATCCACTGATGAGTAACCCATTCGCCGTCGATTTTTTCGGCGACGCGGAGTTCTCCGGATTCAAGCTTGCGGATGACTTCATCGACCGAGTTGGTCACCTCGGGCGGAAGGTGCTCCGGCTTGAGTTCAAAAGCGTTTTCAATCATTTGCTGCAGCGCTAACATTTATCTTTCCTTTATTTAGGGTTAAATTCTGAAATTCTCCTTGCGGCTTCCTTAACCTCGGGAACAGTTGCGACAAGTGCGATACGGATGTAGCCGCGCCCCGGATTCAGGCCGCCGCAGTCCCGACTGAGGAAACTTCCGGGCAGAACCGTAATCGCCTTTTCTTCGTAGAGGCGTTTGGCGTACTCCTGATCATCGATCGGAGTTTTAGCCCAGAGATAAAAACTTGCATCCGGCATAGAAATTCCGAGTGTCTTAGACATCAGCGGAACCGCTGCCGCGAATTTTTCTTTATAAAGCCGTCTGCTTTCACGCACATGTTCTTCATCGTTCCATGCGGCAATGCTTGCCTGCTGAATCGGACCGCTCATTGCGCATCCGTGATAAGTGCGGTAAAGAAGGTAGGGTTTGATCAGAGCTGCGTCTCCGGCGACAAATCCCGTACGCATGCCCGGAATATTGGATCGTTTGGAGAGGCTCGAGAAGACAATCAGGCGCTCGAAATTATCGCGGCCAAGCAGCTTGGCAGCTTCAAGCGCACCCAGAGGCGGCCTTTCTTCATCAAAATAAATTTCGGAATAGCATTCATCGCTTCCGATCACAAAGCCGTATTTGTCGGAATAGCTGAAGAGTTTCTTCCAATCTTCTAAATTCAAAACCTTTCCGGTCGGATTGCTCGGACTGCAGACAAAAACCAGCTGAGTATTGCGAAGAACTTCTTCCGGGACTGAGTCAAGGTCCATCGCGAAGTTATTCTCAGCGGTCTGAGGACAGTAGTAAGGCGTTGCGCCGGCCATCAGAGACGCACCTTCATAAATCTGGTAGAAGGGGCAGGGGAGAATAACAAACGGACTTTTAGTGCGGTCGATATAGGCCTGTGTAAAAGAAAACAGGGCTTCGCGCGAACCGTTGGTCGGAAGAATCTGCGTCAGCGGGTCGGTCTTTACGCCATAGCGGCGGAAAATCCAATCAGAGATTGCAGTTCTGAGTTCAAGCGCGCCGGTCGTGGCGGGATACTTCTCAAAAAGCTTGGAACTGTCGAAAAGAGCCCGGATTACAGCTTCCGGCGCGGCGTGCTTAGGCTCGCCGATAGAAAGGGAAATATGTTCAATGCCGTCAGGCAGCTTCGAATCGGAGAGGAGCGCTCTAAGACGTGTAAAGGGATAAGGTTTTGTAAGCGATAGATCTGGATTCATTATTTTGTATTCCGAAATCAAACTTGATTTTTGATTTTATCAGCACGATTCCCAAAACACTCTTCCGTACACCATAAAAACCTGTGAATACAGGACGGATAGAAAAAAAGCCCGACTTGTGCCGAGCTTTTTTGAACTTCCTCACAGATTAGCCGCGGGTCGGATCGTTGGTTTCGAATTCAGGCAGTTCCACCGGAGCGACAGGTACCCAGCCCTCTTTGCGGTGTTCAACGACAACGGTTGTATAAATGCCGCCGCGGACCCACCATTTTGCTTTCAGACGCATGTAGCGCGGCTTCAGAGCCTCGACGAGATCGTCCAGAATTTTGTTGGTGATGGCTTCATGGAAGGCGCCTTCCTGACGATAGCTCCACATATAGAGCTTGAGCGCCTTCAGTTCAACGTTTTTCTGATCAGGAATGTAGTCAAGAAGCAGAGTCGCGAAATCGGGCTGACCGGTAAGGGGGCAAAGCGAAGTGAATTCCGGGATTTCAATGTGGATCAGGTAGTCGCGATTGGGCTGCGGGTTTGGGAAAGTTTCCAAATTTTTAGTGGGTCTTGTAGACATTTACGAATATTTACCTAAAAAATAATGATATTTTCTGTCAAAAAGACGGAATGATTCTTGAAGGTCAAAAATGTTATCACAGTGCGATGGCCGGCAAGCCCGTATCGGGATATTGCAATATCTTGTAAAGAAACAGTTTTCTTCATTAAGGATCAACCTCAATAGGCCTTTGGCAATAAGACTGTAAAATATCGAATTCAGCGCTAAGTTTTACCGAGGCTTTTGGGGTTTTAAACAATGATAAGTACAGTGGGTATGGTTGTCACAATTGTGATAATCATCGCAGCCGCAATCGGCGGGGTCTGGTATTGGACCAAGATTAAAGAGGATAAATCCTCGGAGCCGCCTAAAGATAATAGGCATGCAGAGATTCAGGAGCCGATTCTTCGAAATGATGACGCTTTGCCGAAACCCATCAGTCATATAAAGATTCCTTCAGAGGAGCCTAAAGAAGAGGATGCTCCGGCGGCCGAGCCTCCTCTTGAAACAGCAGAAGAAGAGAAGAAAGAGGAATCGGAAGTTTCTGCGCTGCCGGCTGAGCAGTCCGAGCCCTCCGATAACTATCTGGAGCAGCCGCAGCCGGAAGAATTAAGTGAATCGGGCCTTTTTAAACATGATCCGTTCTTAATGGAACTGGTGCGAATTAATTTCCGTAAACCTGTTACGGGCAGCCAGCTGACGCCTTTTGTCCGCAGCGCGCTTGATGAAATCGCTCCGCACGGTCTTCTTCGTGTGCTCGCACTTGAAAGCAACAGCCAGCGCTGGTTCAAACCCGACGCGATCGGTATGTTTGAAGCAGTCGCTTTTTACGTACAGCTTGCTTCAAGTCACGCTTCCTTTAATGATGTGTCTCTGAATCAGCTGAACGGCCAGATTTTCCAAAGAATGGAAATGCATTTGGACGGCAGCTGCGAAATTCAGGATGTGCAGGAGCTGGTGAACCGCACCCAGTATCTGAACGCGCTGATCAAGCAGTTCGGCGTGCAGATTACGCTGCTGCTTCGTCCGATTGAAAAGGTTTCTATTGATACCTTTGAGAGAGAGGCCACGCTTCTTGGGTTCAAGCGCCGCAGCTCCAAGCACTACGAAAAGATCGGAGAGTTGGTAACGGACAAAGAAGGCCGACGTCTCGGCAACCGAAAGGGGACGATCGAGATTCGCTGGATTGATGACAGCAACATCACGATTTCTCTGAATGTTCCGCTGATTGCGCCCGAGAAGGATCCGCTGCGCCTCTTTATGACGGCAGTGAACGCCTTCGCGGCAGTCTTCGATGCAGAAATTGTCGGCTCTAACGGTAAAGTTATCGACGGCGCGATGATTTCCCTTCTGAAGCAGGAACTCGATCGTTTCTATAAGGAAATGCGTGCCAAAGATGTTGAGCCGGGCAGCCTGAGAGCGCACCGTCTCTTGGATTAGAGTCGGCTCATAATTACTCATTTAATTTTTATCAGAGCCTTCAATCGGTGTAAATTGAAGGCTCTTTTTTATTCTGACCGCTAGGAGACGCAATGTCGGAGACCGAGAATTTAGACCAAGTCAGGCAGCGAATGGAACAGCTCACCGATGAGCTGGAAAAGCATAACAAGGCTTACTACGTTGACAATAATCCGACGATTTCCGATGAGCTTTACGACTCGATGTTTCAGGAACTTTCGCGTCTGGAAGCTCAGTATCCGCAGTTCAAAAGTCTTTTTTCTCCAACCCAGAGGGTGGGTGCTGCCGTACAGAGCGAACTCTCCAAAGTCCGTCACGCCGTGCCGATGCTTTCCATCTATACGGAGACTGACTATACGGCTGAAGGCGCCTATAACTTTGAAGCGCGTATGCGCAGAGAGCTTGAGCTGCCCGAGGATGTATCGATTGAGTACGATACAGAGCTGAAATTTGACGGTTTGGCGATTAACCTCCGATATGAAGACGGTATTTTGGTTCAGGCGGCAACGCGCGGGGACGGTTATACGGGCGAAGATGTGACCGCCAACGTCAAAACGATCCGTACGATTCCGCTTAGGGCTGAGGGACTTCCGAAGGTTTTTGAGGTCCGCGGTGAGGTCATCATGCATAAAGCGGTTTTTGAGCGTCTGAATGAAGAACAGAAGGCGCTCGGCCTGAAACTTTTCGCCAATCCCCGTAACGCGGCTGCGGGCAGTCTGCGTCAGCTCGATCCGGCGCTGACCGCGAAAAGAAGCCTGAATTTCTATGCGTACGGTTTTGGCGAAGTCTCTGAAATGCCGGTGTCCTCTCAGTCGGAACTGTTGGCCTACCTCAAAGGAAAAGGTTTCCCGGTCGCTCCTGAGCACGGTCTGGCGCACAATCCGGAAGAGCTTCAGGCTTTCCATTCGCGTGTCGCGGAAATTCGTCAGGATCTTCCTTTTGACATCGACGGCGTGGTTTACAAAGTCAACAGTTTTGACCGTCAGAAGCAGCTTGGATTTGTGTCCCGCGAACCCCGCTGGGCATGTGCGCATAAGTATCCGCCGGAAGAAGTACAGACGCAGGTGCTCGATATTACGGTCCAGGTGGGAAGAACCGGAAAACTGACTCCGGTCGCTCGGCTGAAGCCGGTGTTTGTCGGCGGCGTTACCGTCAGCAACGTATCCCTCAACAACGAAGAGTTTTTGGAAAAGCTGGGTGTCAAAATCGGAGACACCGTCGTCGTCCATCGTGCCGGCGATGTGATCCCGGAAGTGGTGCGAGTGATTCCCGAACTTCGGCCGGCGGATGCGAAAGATTTTGTGATGCCGGAGATTTGTCCGGTCTGCGGTTCTCATGCCTATAAAGAAGAAGGCGAGAAGGATCGCCACTGCAGCGGAGGTCTCTTCTGCAAAGCTCAGCGTGTACAGGCTATTCTGCATTTTGTCAGCCGTACGGCGATGGGCATTGACGGCATTGGAGAGAAACTCGCAGAACAGCTCATCCACGCTGATTTGGTGAAAACCGTTGCGGACATCTACAAACTGAAGAAAGAAAACCTGCTCGGCCTCGAGCGCATGGGCGAAAAATCCGCGGAAAAGCTTCTTGCCTCTATTGAAGCGTCCAAACATACGACTTTAGAGCGGTTTATTTACGCGCTAGGCGTTCCGGAAGTGGGAGAGGCGACCGCACGGACGCTGGCGTCGCATTTTGGCGCGCTGAAGAAGATTGAGGAAGCATCGCTTGAGCAACTGATGGAAGTCGAAGACATTGGTCCGGCGGTTGCCGAATGCATTCTGCATTTCTTTGCCGAACCGGTGAATCTGGAAGTTATCGGCGCACTGATTGAAGACGGCGTAACGTGGGAAGAAAACCAGGGGACTAAGGACGAGGATCTTCCGTTTAAAGGGATGACTTTTGTTTTAACAGGCTCTCTGCCTACACTCTCTCGTGATAAGGCGAGCGACTTAATCCGAAAATTCGGCGGCAAAGTCAGCGGCTCCGTATCGAAGAAAACCGCTTATGTTCTCGCAGGTGAGGCGGCCGGTAGTAAACTTGCTAAAGCGCAGGAGCTTGGTATTAATATCATTTCTGAAGAAGATTTGTTTAAATTAATCAATCGGGGGGACAACACGGATGTCTAATGTTTACGCTTTGATCGGAGGCAGCAGACTCGATCACCTCAGCCGGCTCGAAGGCCGCATGATCGACAGGATCGATACTCCGTACGGCAAAGAACCGGTGGAGCTGACTCGCGGTCAGATTGACGGCCTGGAAGTGGTGTTCCTTTCTCGGCACGGCGTCAAAGAGAAAAAGCCGCCTCATATGATCAATTACCGAGCCAATATCTGGGCGCTTTCGACATTTAAGCCCAAGGCGATTATCGCGCTGGCTTCGGTGGGAGCCGTGCTGGTTGAAGATGAAATCGGCACTGTCGCGATTCCGGATCAGATCATCGACTACACTTGGGGCCGTGAGACCTCGTACAACACCGGCAAAGAGTCTGTCATCAATTTCATTGATTTCACATATCCGTTTGATATGGATCTTCGCGATGAAATTGTGCGTATGGCCGACATCATGAATTTACCGATTGTTGACGGCGGTACCTATGCGGTGACACAGGGTCCGAGATTGGAAACCGCGGCAGAAATCGATCGCATCGATCGTGACGGCGGCCATTATGTCGGTATGACGCTGATGCCCGAAGCATGTCTCGCTAAAGAACTGAATCTGCCCTATGCCGCTATTTGTCAGGTAGTAAATCCGGCTGCCGGCAGAGGGGCTTCCGCTAATTCTGTTGAGATTGCTTCGAATGACGAAGAACTCAATAAAGTGACCGATCAGTGCGTAGATTTAGCGATCAAGACCTTTGTAGAGCTCAATCGCTAGACTTCGAGTACCTCTAAAATCGCGGTTTCAAGTTCTCCGCAGAATGCGGGATCCTGAAGCCGCGGACTTTCTATTAAGAAAATATCTTCAACTCTTTCGCCGAGCGTGGCGATACGCGCGGTCAGCAGGTTCAATTTAAACCGAACAAACACGGTCGCAACGGATGCGAGAAGCCCAAGCCTGTCGGTTGCTACGACAGACAGCAGGTAGATGCGTTCGGAGGCATCGGGACGAAGTGTGACGCTCGGCGTGATCGGGAACTGTCTGGATTGTCTGGAAAGACGCCCCTGGACAGGCGGCTGAAGTTTTTCGCCGCTGTCGATGAGGCGCGCGAGTTTTACTTCGAACTCTTTGAGCGTTGCTCCGAAAGTCGGATCCGATTCATCGTCCGTAACAATGAATGAGTCGACGACTCTGCCGTCTTTGCCGGTGTGAATTCTCGCCTCCAGAACCGACAGGTTCGTTCTCTGCAGGGCAGAGACAATCTGAGCGAACAGTTCCGGCCGGTCCTTTGTAAAAACCAGAATTTCGTGGGCGTGTTCCAAACCGCGCAGAGGACGTGCAGCGACAAAGGAATGCTCGGACTCAAGGTGCGGAAGCAGCGTCTTGGCATGCCAGACGATATTGCGCACTGAATGCTTCATAAAATAGGCGACGTCAAAATTATCCCAAAACGCATTGATTCGTTCGGTGTCCTGCGCCGAGAATTTGCAGAGCGCAAGCGCATCCTGACGGCGGCGTGCGACCAGCATGCCGCGGGTCATCTTCCTGCCTTTAAGAATTTTGGCGGTTGATAAGAATAAATCCTGAAGCAGCTGAGCCTTCCACGCGTTCCATATCTTATGGGAGGTCGCACGAATATCACAGACAGTGATGAGGTAGAGGCCGACCAGACGGTCCAAATTTCCTACTTTCCGAGCAAATGCCTCGACAACCTCCGGATCGGAAATATCCTGTTTCTGAGCAACCTGACTCATGGTCAGATGTTCTCGCACCATAAACTCGATGTACTCGGCATCATCGCTTTTAAGGTTTAGACGCCGGCAGAGATCCCTAACAATCTCCGCGCCGATTTTGCTGTGGTCTCCGCCTCGGCCTTTGCCAATGTCATGATAAAGAAGCGCAAGTACCAGTCGCCAATTATCCTTCAGCGATACCATCAGCTCCGTACACATGGGCAGTTCATGCGCATTTTCACTGTGAGTGAAATTTCTGAGGTAGCGGATCGCGAGCAGCGTGTGCTGATCTACGGTGTAGGCGTGGAAAAGATCGTGCTGCATCTGACCGACTATTTTCTTGAAATCCGGCAGCAGCCTTCCAAGCACACCCCAGTGATTCATCTCATTGAGCGCATGCCAGACGCCGCGGCGGCCCTGAATGATTTTTAGAAATGCCTGCAGGTTTTTCGGATCCTCACTCCAGGATTCATCCATCAGCATGTGTGCGCCAAAGAGCGCTCGGTAAAGACGTGATGATTTACGGGCGATCTCAGGATGCCGCTCCTGAATCATAAAGGCCTGAAGAATTCGCGTGCGTGATTCCTCGAACGCATTGTCCGAAGCGATGTCGAGGACTTCTCCGCGGACAGTAAAACCGTCGATCAGATCAAGGGGCGGTCCGCTGTCAGTGACAAAACGCTCTTTGACCGCTTGAAGAATAATACTGTTGAGTTGCCCGATGGTTTTGGCGTTGACATAAAAACGCTGCATCAGGATTTCGCTGGCTCGACGGCCGGGGACGCCGCTTAGTCCTAGTTTTTTGGCTAACGGCTCCTGGATCTCAAATACCAGTCGGTCTTCGTGCCGGCTCGTGAGCAGGTGCATGTGTATTCTCAGTCGGTACAAGTTAACGCGCACCATTTCCAAGAGGTCGCATTCACGCCTCGTGATTAGGCCGGAGCGGTGTACTTCGTCAAAAGTCGCGCCGAATTTTGCAGCACGAAGTACCCAGATGAGAATATTCAGATCTCTGAGGCCGCCGGGAGATTCCTTGATATTGGGTTCAAGCGTGTACGAACTCTCGTGGTATTTAAGATGACGGTGTTCCTGCTCAATAAATTTAGCTCGGTAGAAGGATTTGAAATCCAGACTCTTCTCAAGTTCGGAGGTATAGCGTTTAAAGAGTTCCGAATCGCCCGCGATTAACCGGGATTCCAACATCGCGGTTTGGGCCGTGATATCTAACCGTGCCTGTTCGATGCACTCATCGAGTTTGCGAACTGAGTAACCGACGGTCAGTCCGAGCGACCAAAGCTCTCCGATAACGGCACCGACAGAGTTAAGTTCGGAATCCAGCACGTCATCCGGGAGTAAAAAGAGAAGGTCAAGATCCGAGTAGGGAAAGAGCTGCTCTCTTCCGAAGCCGCCGATTGCGACGACCGAGATTCTGGAAGAGAGCTCCTTAAGTTTCAGAATTTCGCGGACCGCTTCATCTGCCGCCCGCGAATGTTCGAGAAGATATTTATCGGCATCATTCGTCTCTGCGAAATCATTAGCCAGCTGCTGTCGAGTCTTTTTGAAGTTGTTGATGATTTCACTGATCTGCATATGCCGAAATTGTTTCGTTACTTGGTTTTAACCCAGGAGGGGAGTGCGGGGCTGCCTTCGGATACGGTGAGGACTTCCCAACCGGTATCAGTGACCAGCACGGTATGCTCCCACTGCGCGGAAAGACTTTTATCCTTGGTCACGGCGGTCCAGCCGTTGGAGAGGATGGTGAGCTCTTTGCGCCCGGCGTTGATCATCGGTTCGATCGTAAAAATCATACCGGGCTTCATTTCCGCTCCGGCACCCATTTTGCCGTAATGAAGAACCGGAGGCTCCTCATGGAATCCGACGCCGACACCGTGGCCGGTGAATTCTTCGACAACGCTGCAGCCCTGAGCGTGCGCAAATTTCTGAATAGCGTAGCCGATATCGCCGAAGTGTGCGCCGGGTTTGACCATTTCAATGCCTTTCCACATCGCATCGTAGGTGACAGCAATCAGATGGTTGGCGGCGATGGAGCATTTTCCGACGCAGAACATACGGCTTGTGTCACCGTAATAACCGTTTTTAATAACCGTGACGTCAATATTAAGGATGTCTCCCTTTTTGAGAACCTTGGGTCCCGGGATGCCGTGGCAGACCTGATGGTTGACCGAGATGCAGGTTGCTTTAGGGTAAGGGATGCTGTGGTCCGGGTCATATCCGAGGCATGCGGATTTATCCTTCAGCACATCTTCGGTGTAGCGGAGCATCAAATCATCAAGATATTCGGTTGTTACTCCGGGTTTGACAAACGGAGTGATGTAGTCCAGAACCATTGAAGCGTCTTTGCAGGCTTCGCGGATTCCCGCGATTTGTTCCGGCGTCTTTATAAGAATTTCTCTTTTAGCCATTTAAATTCAGTTCTCTCTATTTATAGAAACACAGATGCGCGTTATTTTAGTTGATCTCAATATCGAATTAATGTGCCGCTCGGCACTATGGGCGTTGAATTTTTATTGAGACGCCAGCGCGCATCGGTTTGTAATTTATTGTTCGTTCTGCATAATTTTTTTCTTTTCGTGCTAGAATCCCGCGGTCTTCGAAATATTCGAAAGACGAATTATTTTTTATTAGCGCAGCCTCGCAAACAGGGTTCCGGTCGGAATAGGTGAGGCTGTTGGAATTAAACCCTTAAGGAATTACAAATATGTCATCTCTGAGCATGCGTGAACTGCTCGAAGCTGGTGCACATTTCGGTCACCAGACTCGTTTTTGGAACCCCAAGATGTCCCAGTACATTTTCGGTTCCCGCAACAAGATTCACATCATCAACCTTGAAAAGACCGTCGCCAAATTCGACGAAGCCGCCAAGTTCCTGACAAACCTGGCTGCTCAGAAAGGCACGATCCTCTTCGTTGGTACAAAGCGCACATCTCGTGACGCCATCGTAGCTGAAGCCACACGCTGCGGTATGCCTTACGTTGATCAGCGCTGGCTCGGCGGCATGCTGACAAACTTCAAGACTGTTAAAGTTTCCCTGAAGAAGCTCAAAGAAATGGAACAGCTCGTTGCTGACGGCGGCCTCGAGAAAATGACAAAGAAAGAAGCGCTTGATTTCACACGCGAACTCGAGAAGCTGAACAAGGCCATGGGCGGCATCAAAGACATGAACGGTCTGCCTGACGCTCTGGTTGTTGTTGACGTCGGCTACCACAAGATCGCTATTCAGGAAGCCAACAAGCTTGGAATCCCTGTTGTCGGTATCGTCGATACAAACCACAATCCGGCCGGTGTTGACTACGTCATCCCGGGCAATGACGACAGCGCTCGCGCCGTTGCTCTGTACACCAAGGGTTTCGCTGATGCGATCCTTGCTGGCAAGAACAAGAATCTTGACGAAACTGTCAAGGCTGCTAAGGCCGATGACTTTGTTGAAGAAACCGTCGTCGAAGAAAAGGCTGAGTAATTTAGCCCCTTCACATAGGTAGTCTTGAGAGGGGCGTTTTCGCCCCTTTCTTTTAATCCGATTTTTTACTTTTTAAGGAAAATACAATGGCTGTTGTAACTGCCGCTATGGTCAAAGAACTTCGTGTTAAAACCGACGCTCCGATGATGGAGTGCAAGAAGGCTTTGACAGAAGCTGACGGTGATCTTGCAAAAGCAGAAGAAATTCTGCGCGTCAAGCTTGGCAACAAAGCAACTAAAGCTGCCAGCCGTATTACTGCTGACGGTGTTGTTGCGATCTACATTGATGAAAACGGTAAGAACGGCGCTATCGTCGAGCTGAACTCTGAAACCGACTTCGTTGCGAAGAACGCAGATTTCATCGCTTTCGCCGATGAAATCGCCAAACTCGTTGCCGATCACAAGCCGACTGATCTTGAAGCTCTCGGTCAGCTTAAGATTGGCGACGCCACTGTCGAAGAAAAGCGTAAGGCGCTTATCGGCAAGATCGGTGAAAACATCACTGTTCGCCGCTTCCAGATCCTTGAAGGCAAGGGCAAGCTCTCTACATACATCCACGGCGGCTCCAAGATCGGCGTTATCGTTGACGTTATCGGCGGTACCGATGAAGTCGCTCATGACGTCGCGATGCATATCGCCGCTTCCAAGCCGAAAGCTCTTGACCAGTCCGGTATTCCCGCTGAACTGATCGAAAGAGAACGCCGCGTTGCGATTGAAAAAGCTCACGAAGCCAACAAACCTGAGAACATGATCGAACGTATCGCTGAAGGCTCCGTTCAGAAGTTCCTCAAAGAAGTTACGCTTCTTTCTCAGCCGTTCGTTAAAGACGACAAGCAGACAGTTGGTCAGCTTCTGAAGTCCAACAATGCTACAGTATCTTCATTTGCCCTCTTTGTAGTTGGCGAAGGTATGGAAAAACGCTCCAACGACTTCGCGGCTGAAGTTGCTGCTCAGGTCGCTGCTGCGCGCGTTTAATTTCTCTTAATTCGGAGCAAAAGATGAGTGAGACTGGACAAACAAAGACAAAACGGATTCTTCTTAAATTATCCGGCGAAGCCCTGATGGGCGACAAAGCCTTCGGTATTAACCGCGACACGCTGAAAAGCATCGTCGGTGAGATATCTGAAGTTGTGAAATTGGGTGTCCAGCTTGCCATCGTAGTCGGCGGCGGCAATATCTTCCGCGGTGTTGCGCTTGGTTCAACCGGTATGGACCGTGCCACCGGCGACTATATGGGTATGCTCGCCACCTGCATGAACGCTATGGCGCTTCAGGATGCGCTGCGCAACAGCGGCATTGAAGCCCGCGTTCAGTGCGCTCTTGATATTGATCAGGTTGCTGAGCCGTATATTCGCGGAAAAGCCCTGAGTCATCTGAAGAAAGGCCGTGTTGTGATCTTTGCCGCCGGTACCGGCAATCCGTTCTTTACAACGGATACCGCCGCAGCGCTTCGCAGCGCTGAAATCGGCGCCGATATGGTGCTGAAGGCCACACAGGTTGACGGAGTTTATTCTGCAGATCCGAAAAAAGATCCGGACGCTAAGCTCTATAAGTCCATTTCTTTTGATGAAGCGATTCAGAAGAAACTGAAGATTCTTGACGCGACCGCGTTTACGCTGTGCCGCGATCAGGGCATGCAGATCCGCGTCTTCAATCTGCACAAACCGGGCGCGCTCAAACGCGTTGTGCTCGGAGAAGACGAGGGCACGCTCGTTCATCTCTAAGCTCTGAGAGAATTGAACCATGGGCCGGGAATTTCCCGGCTTTTTTCATGCATTAAAAAGCCCAGACAGGCCGGGCGGTATAAAGGATGAATACAGAGGAAGTGTTATTTGCTTTCTTTGTGTTCTTTCTTCTCTTCTTTCATTTTGTTTTCGGCTTGGATCTTTTCGCGAAGTTCATCGCTTTTTTGTTCCTGATCCTTAAGAATGCCGTTGAACATTTTTTCGATTTTTGCCATGTCTTTCTCCTCTTACATCGACGCTTCAGAATAGCGCAGAGGCTAAAGTGCGCAGGCTCCTGCCGCTCGAATCGAGCAGAAAGAGCGGCGGGAAAAGACTTGCGTCAAATGGTAACTTTTTATAGGGCTTGCGGCTGTCATCCGTGTGGAAAACCATGATAAACTCAAAAGATTAAGACGTTACGAAGACCGCATCCGCTTGACAGCGGAATTGATTTACCAGCAAGAAATTAGACAGGTTACTGATATATGACAACAAAAGAGATTTTTTCACAGACTGAACATCACATGAAGCGTTCCATTGAGACGCTTAAAGACTCTTTTATGAAGATTCGTACAGGACGCGCTCATACTGGCCTGCTCGAACATATCACTGTTGATTACTACGGCTCACCGACCCCCATCAGCCAGGTTGCCCAGCTTGGTCTTGCCGATGCGCGCACGATCACCGTTCAGCCGTGGGAAAAGAAAATGGTTGCTGTTGTTGAAAAAGCGATCCGCAATTCCGACCTCGGTCTGAATCCCGCTACATCCGGCGATGTTATCCGTGTTCCGATGCCTCCTCTGACTGAAGAGCGCCGTCGTGATCTTACAAAAGTCGTCCGCGGTGAAGCCGAAGACTGCAAGGTTGCTGTCCGCAATCTGCGTCGCGACGCCAATACCAAGGTCGCCGCTCTTCTGAAAGAGAAAGAGATCACTGAAGACGATGAGCGCCGCTCTAATACGGAAATCCAGAAACTCACCGATAAGTACATCGGAGAGATCGATAAGCTTTCCGCAGAGAAAGAAAAAGAAATTATGACCGTTTAGTACGGTTCGCACCCTATGCCGGGTAGTAATACAAACGAAAAGCCATGTGCTCGGGTGCCCCGGCACGTGGCTATTGTTATGGACGGCAACGGAAGATGGGCAAAAAAGCGTATGCTTCCGCGTCTTGTCGGACATCAAAAAGGGGTAGAGAGCGTTCGTCGTGTGCTGCAGGGCGCCGCGAAAGCCGGTGTCTGTCATCTTTCTCTGTTTGCCTTTTCCAGTGAGAATTGGAACCGACCGAAAGAGGAAGTGCAGGGCTTGATGAAGCTCTTTCTTTCGTCTTTGCGCAAGGAAATTGAATCGCTGCATAAATCCGGCGTTCGGATCCGATTTATCGGCGATTTGAGCGCTTTTTCCGCAGAACTGCGCAGAGAAATAGACGAAGCGGAGCGCAAAACTGAGAACAATAAAGCAATTACTCTGAATCTCTGTATTAATTACGGCGGCCGCTGGGAGATTTTAGAGGCGGCAAGAAAGATCAGGGACAGCGGCGCAGAGTTTACACAAGAGCAGCTGAGCGCAAATCTGCCAATGGCAGAGTCCGGTGATGTGGATCTTTTTATCCGCACCAGCGGAGAGATTCGGATCAGCAATTTTATGCTCTGGCAGCTTGCCTATAGTGAACTTTATTTCACAGACATCCTGTGGCCGGATTTTGGTGAAAAAGAATTTTCCGATGCTTTAGCTTGGTATGCAGGCAGAGAGAGACGTTTTGGCCAAACATCGGAACAAATTAAAGAATCGTCTCGAAAGGAATAGACGTATGCTTCTGCAAAGAGTCATTACAGCGGTTGTTTTGCTGATTATCGTGATCGGAGCCCTTCTTATTTCTCCGCTTGCGTTTACCGCTGTTGCCGCCGTCGCGATCGGATGCTGTTTTTGGGAGTGGCTGCGCCTGTGCCGCTGGAACTCCGCGCTTGCCGGAGTCTGCGGGGCATTAGCCGCTTGTTTCTTCTTTTATATTGAATATGCTTCTCCGGCCTTTCTTCAGGGGCTGCAGAGCGGTACCGGCCTGATGGTCATCACCTGTGCGGCGACGGTTCTTTGGGCTGTTATTACTTTGCTTGTCTTCACACGCAGAACAACGGGCTGGCAGGTAAAACCGATTTTCGGTTCAGTTCTGGCCTGGGTTATTCTGCCTGCGGCATGGTTCTCTCTGATGTACCTGTTCCGTTCAAAGGGACCGATCTACATGCTTTCGGTTTTAGCTATTGTGTGGGTTGCCGACATCGTGGCTTATTTCGGCGGCCGCGCAATGGGCGGACCGAAGATGGCTCAGGGGATCAGTCCGAAAAAGACTTGGTCGGGCGCGCTGACGGCGTTTGTCTGCGTGATTGCGCTTTCGTATGTCCTTTATTGGGCTCAGCCTTCTTTCCCGCTCTGGAGCAATTCGATTATTTCGGGCCTGGATATTTGGGCCTCCGACTTGGTGCTCTTTATTGCGGTTCTTTTTTCCATTGCCGGAGATTTGTTTGAGAGCGCGCTCAAGAGATCCGTCGGAATTAAGGACTCAAGCAATCTTCTGCCCGGTCACGGCGGCTTTTACGATCGCCTGGACGCCCAGATGAGCGTTCTGCCGTATTCTGTTTTTGTTCTTCTGTTTCTTCAAGGCTTCTAATCTGCGACCATGCAAAACGTAGCGATTCTCGGAGCGACGGGCTCCATTGGAAAAAGCACGCAGGGTGTGCTTGAGCTCTATCCTGACAAATTCCGTCTGTATGCGGTCACCGCGCACTCCCGCGTAAAAGAGCTCGCAGAGATTGCCAAGCGGTTTAATGTTTCTTTGGCGGTGACTTCGGATCCGTCGAAATTAGAAGCGCTGAAGGAAGCCCTGGCGGCGATCGGCTGCAATGCACGGGCTGAAGCAGGCGCCGAGGCGGTTGCTCGTCTAGCGGCCTCGCCGGAAGTTGATATTGTCGTAGGTGCCATTGTCGGCGCAGCTGGCATCGTTTCTACATTCCGCGCGGCGGAAGCCGGCAAGAAGCTTTTGCTGGCCAATAAGGAGAGTGTGGTCTGCGGCGGCAAACTTCTCATGGACACCGTTAAGCGGTGCGGTGCGACGCTGATGCCGGTGGACAGTGAACACAACGCGATCTTCCAGTGTCTTGTGGGCGAAACCGAACGTTCGCGTGAAAAAGCACGCATTATTCTGACCGCTTCAGGCGGTCCTTTCCGAACCAGAAAAGACCTTTCCGACGTGACGATCGAAGAGGCGACGCATCATCCGAATTGGTCGATGGGACGCAAAATTACGGTGGATTCCGCCACGCTGATGAATAAGGGGCTGGAAGTCATTGAAGCGCGCTGGCTGTTTGACTTTCCGCCTGAACGCATTGACGTGGTGGTTCATCCGCAGAGCATCATTCACTCAATGGTTGAATACGAGGACGGCGTTGTGATCGCTCAGATGGGCGCGCCGGATATGAAAAATACGATTGCTTACTCTTTAGCGTATCCGGATCGATTTACGGCAGGAGTGACCCCGTTAAAATTTTCTCAGATAAAAACATTGACTTTTGAAGACCCGGATTTAAATCGTTTCCCTCAGCTCGGCTATGCCTATGAAGCGCTTAAGATGGGCGGTTCGGCCAGTATTGTGCTTAATGCCGCCAATGAGATCGGTGTTGAGGCGTTTCTTGAGGGACGTATCGGCTTTACGGATATTGCCGTTTTGTGCCGCTCCATGATGTATGGTTTCCAGCCGCCGGCTCCGACAACTCTGGAGGAAATTCTTGAGACGGACAGACAGGCAAGAGAGCTGGCTCGGGCGTGGGCAGACGGATATTCCGAACATCGGAGAGATAAGAATTGACATTGATGACGACAGTAATCGCTTTTATTGTCACCATCGGAGTTTTGATCACTTTTCATGAGGCGGGCCACTATTTAGCGGCACGCCTTTGCGGTGTCAAAATTTTGAAATTTTCGATTGGTTTTGGCAAACCGCTTTTCTCATGGAAAAGAAAAAATGACCCGGACGGGACTGAGTGGTCCGTAGCGGCGCTTCCGCTCGGCGGATATGTCCGTATGCTTGACGAGCGGGATCCGGCCTGCCTGCCGATAAAACCGGAGGACGCGGACCGTACGTTCGGTTCCAAGTCGGTTTGGCAGAGATTTTTCATTGTGGCCGCAGGCCCGGCTGCGAATCTGATTTTAGCGGTACTGCTTTTTGCCGCAGTGTTTATGGTCGGCAGCGTACAGCCGCTTCCTGTAACTGCGGAACCTCCCGCCGGAACGCCGGCGGCCGAGATTGGTCTTCATCGCGGAGATCAGATCGTGAGGGTGGACGGTTCAGCCGTAAAGAGTTTTGCCGATCTTCGTTTCGAGCTGATTAACAAATTCGGCAAAGAAGTTCCTATTGAAGTGCATTCACCCAACGGAGCGGAGTTTGAGCGCACGCTGGATTTGAGAAATGTCGGTTTTGACTCTCTCAGCCAGGATGACGATCCGCTGACCCGTATCGGTCTGTCTTTGCAAGTCAGCCGTCCCATTATTACCGGATTTGTCGGAGATTCCGCTGCCAAAGAAGGCGGCCTGGAAGTTGGTGACGAAGTCATCAGCATTAATGGCAAAGCAGTTCCAATGCCCGCTGACCTGGTCGAAGCGGTTAAAAAGTCGCCCGGCATGCCGTTGGAATTTATCGTTGATCGCCAAGGGAAAGAGTTTAAATTCCGCGTAACACCTTCAGCACATCTTGAAGCCGACGGAGAAGAAGCCGGACGCATCGGGGCTTCCATTGGCGTGGATTACCCGAAAACAAAAGTTGCATACGGTTTTTTTGAAAGTTTGCTTCAAGGCGTACGTAAGACATGGGAGACGGCCTCAGTTTCTCTGAAAATGATCGGATTGATGTTTACCGGAGATGTTTCGGTAAAAAACATTTCCGGTCCGGTTTCTATCGCTGATTATGCCGGACAGTCCGTCCAGCTGGGCTTTATCCCGTTTTTATCCTTCCTTGCCGTCATCTCGGTAAGTTTAGGAATATTGAACTTACTACCGATTCCTATGTTGGACGGGGGCCATCTCCTGTATTATTCTCTCGAAATGATTAGAGGCAAGCCTGTATCCGAATCTTTTCAAAGTGCAGCCCAAAAAGTTGGGATTGCTGCTTTGTTAGGTTTGACTGTGCTCGCTCTTTTTAATGATTTGACGAGGCTTTTTTCATAGTTTTAAGAGAGCCGATTTTTATTAAGAATTTATGCCTTATCCTAAGAAAATTACGTTAGCCTGTCTGGGCGCGCTTATGGCAGCTCAAGTGTGGGCCCAAGGACATGTGATCAAAGACATTCGTCTTGAGGGTATTTCCAGAACAGAAGCCGGCACCGTCTTTTCGCATCTTCCTATTCGAGTTGGCGACACCTACACAGCTGAGCTCGGTGCCATGTCCTTGAGATCGCTTTATGCCTCCGGTATGTTCCAGGATGTTCAGCTTGATATGGACGGCAACGTTTTAGTGGTCCGTGTTCAGGAACGCCCGACGGTCGCAAACATCCATACCACCGGTATTGCGGAGTTCGATTCAAAAGGTGTTGAAAAATCGCTTAGATCGGTCGGACTTTCCGAAGGTTCTGTTTTTGACAGAGCGGTTTTGGATAGGGCTGTTCAGGAATTAAGAAGACAGTATTTGACCCGCGGAAGATATTCCGCGGAGGTCAAAACAACGGTGACTCCGGTTGAGCGCAACCGTGTACGCGTCAATATTGACGTTGATGAAGGAACGACTTCCAAGATTCAGCAGATTCGATTCGTCGGCAACAAGGTTTATTCCGAAGGTGACCTTCGCGACGAGATGCAGCTTGGTACGCCGAACTGGTTCTCCTGGTACACAAAACGCGACCAGTATTCAAGAGAAAAGCTGGAAGCTGACTTGGAAGCCATCCGTGCGCTTTACAACAACAACGGTTATCTGGATTTCAAGATTGACTCCACTCAGGTTTCCATCAGCCCGGACAAGTCCGGTATTTACGTCACCATTAACGTTGACGAAGGCAAGCGCTACAAGATTAAAGGCATTCGTCTGACCGGCGACATGCTCGGTCTGGAACCTGAGTTTGAAGAGCTGGTTGATATTAAACCGGGCAGCGTTTACAACGCTTCGGCCATTAATGCTCTGGGCAAAAAGTTCACCGATAAGCTTTCGACGGTTGGTTACGCCTTTGCAAGAGCCGTTCCGTCTCCGGTTGTCGATCCGGAAAATGACGACGAAGTCACGATTGTTTATACGATTGACCCGGGCAGACGCGTCTACGTTCGCAACGTGCTGATTTCCGGCAACACTCGCACGCAGGACGAAGTCATTCGCCGCGAAGTTCGTCAGTATGAAGCCAGCTGGTTTGACAGCGATAAAGTCGCGGTTTCGCGAGACCGTATCGACCGTCTCGGCTTCTTCGAAACCGTGACGGCTGAGCCGACTCCGGTAGCCGGTTCTCCTGACGAAGTGGATTTGAACGTGCATGTTAAAGAACGTCCGACCGGCAACATTTCCGTCGGTGCGGGCTACTCCACTTCCGAGGGTATTATTCTTTCGGGCGGATTCTCGCAGAACAATATTTTCGGCACCGGCAACTCTCTTTCTCTTGAAGTCAATACTTCCAAGAGCTCCAGAACCTATGCCGCAAACTTTACGCAGCCGTACATTACGACTTCCGGCATCAGCCAGTCGTTTGAAATTTACGACCGCCGCTTAGACCTGGATGAGTTGGAAATTACCGACGACGTTAAGTACGAAACTTACGGTGCCGGTGTGACATACGGTATTCCGATCACTGAAAACGATCAGATTTTCCTTGGCGGAAAATTTGAAATGACGGACGTGACGCTTGGAGCCAATGCGCCTCAGCGTTACCGTGAGTATGTTCATGACTTCGGTGACAAGCCGAAATCGGTCGCGCTGACATTGGGCTGGTCCAGAGACAGCCGAGACAATATTCTTGCTCCGACCAGAGGTCGTTATCAGCGCTTGT
Organism: Parasutterella muris; assembly: GCF_943193095.1. Lineage (NCBI taxonomy): Bacteria > Pseudomonadati > Pseudomonadota > Betaproteobacteria > Burkholderiales > Sutterellaceae > Parasutterella > Parasutterella muris. The sequence goes on from NZ_CALPCV010000011.1 coordinate 24,827, forward strand.
TCGGTGAAGTGTCCATGCCGGTTCTTGACCTGAGATACTACCGTGCAACGTATCAGTTCCAGCAGTTTGTGCCAATTACGAAGTCGATTACATTCGCGTTTAACACCGAGCTTGGCTACGGTGACGGCTATAACGGCAAAGAGTATCCGTTCTTCAAGAACTTCTACGGCGGCGGTATCGGTTCTGTCCGCGGCTACGAAACTTCATCTTTAGGTCCTCGTGATTCTGACGGCGATGCTTCCGGCGGTAACCGCAAACTGAACTTCTCGATTGAGCTTCTGACACCGATCCCCGGAGCAGATCGTACACTGCGTATGTTTACATTCCTTGACGGCGGCTGGGTCTGGGGCCGTAAAGCCAATTACTCCAGTGACGGTTCCCTTCTTGGGTACCAGAAGGACAGACTGGACCTCGGAGATTTGAGATACTCCGTGGGTGTCGGTTTAGCCTGGATTTCGCCGATGGGACCGCTTAAACTGAGTTTCGCGTTCCCGCTGAATAAGAAGAATTCCGACGAACTTGAAAGATTCCAATTCCAAATTGGTACAGGTTTCTAGTTAATTGTGGCACAATTAGAAAATTGTGTAGGAGATACATTCATGCAAAAAAAATGGTTGGCGGTTGCTCTTGCTTCCGCATTAGTTTGCTCTGCTTCGACAGCAGTCCTTGCAGACGAAGTTAAGATTGGAGTCGTTAACACAGAAGTTATTCTTCGTGATTCTCCTGCTGCACAGGCTGCAAGCAAGAAACTGGAAAGCGAATTTTCCAAACGCGACAAAGAGATCAACGCTGCCGGTCAGCGTTTGAAGAGCGATTTCGAACGTTTTGAAAAGAATGCTCCGACCATGACTGATCAGGAACGTCTGCGCAAACAGCGCGATCTTCAGGATCGTGACCGCGACTTCCAGCGTCGTCAGCGCGAACTGCGTGAAGACTTCAACCAGCGCAGAAACGAAGAACTTCAGAAGCTTCTTCGTCAGGCCAACACGGTCATCAAGAACATTGCTCAGCGTGAAAAGTATGATCTGATTCTTCAGGAAGCGATTTACGTCAATCCGAAGATTGATATTACAGATCAGGTCCTGAAAGAGCTGAAGTAATTTTCCTCATTACAACAAGCAGGCCCGGTGTCTGCTTGTTGTCTTAAGTGCGCAGTCCGCACCCATTGCGGCTTAAACTGACACCGGGTTTCAAAGAACAGATTTTTGTTCTCCGTGCAGTTAAGCTAAATTTTTTGCCACGGAGGCATAATCATGAACCAGCAGACAGAACCGCTCACACTGCTAGAGTTGGTGGATCGCATCAAAGAGAAGAGCAACGACACGCTCCTCAGCACGATCAGCGCCAACGGCGGTTCGGCAAAAATTCACTCTATTGCTCCGCTTGAGACAGCGGGATTCGGCGAAGTTGCATTTCTCGCCAACAGCAAATACCGAGATGCGGCCAGAGACAGTAAAGCGACCGCGTTAGTTCTTACCGAAGAAGATAAAAAGGCGATTTGGGGCGAAGACGAGCCCGAACGCATTCTGGTTGTCACACGCAATCCATACGCCTGGTTCGCCCTTGCGCTTCAAGTGATGTTCCCGCAGGTCAAAGCACAGCCGGGCATTGATGCAAGAGCGGTTGTCGAAGAGGGCGCTGAGATTGATGAATCCGCAACCGTCGAAGCCGGAGCCGTTATTCGCAAAGGCGCCAAGATCGGTGCCCGCTGCTTTATCGGGGCCAATTCCGTCATTGGAGAGGGTACGGTCATCGGCGAGGATTCGCATATTTATCCGAACGTCAATATTTATTATGGCTGCAAAATCGGCCCGCGCAATATTATTCATTCCGGCGCGGTTATCGGAGCTGACGGCTTCGGTTTTGCGCCGCTCGATCGCCGTTATGTCAAGATTCCTCAGATCGGCGCGGTAGAAACCGGAGAGGATGTTGAGATCGGCGCGAATACCTGTATTGACCGCGGCGCGCTTCTTAGTACGACGATTGGCAACGGCACCAAGATCGATGACCTGGTCATGATCGGTCACAACTGCAAAGTCGGCAACAATGTTGTTTTGTCGGGCCGTACGGGTCTTGCAGGCAGCACAACGATCGGCGACAACGTTCAGGCCGGCGGCGGCTCAGGCTTTGCCGGTCATTTGAAGGTCGCGGCCGGCTCAATTATCGGCGGCGGCGCGGGCGTTCCCGGCAATATTGATAAACCGGATTATTATGCAGGCTATATTCCTGCTATGCCGCACAAAGAGTTTTACAACATTCTTTCCGTTATCAAACGGCTTCCTGAAATTCGCCGTCAGCTTAAGCGCCTGTCGGCTAAGATTGATTCTTTAACTGAGAAATAATATGCAAGACATTAATGACATCATGAGGCTTCTGCCGCATCGTTATCCGTTCCTTCTGGTTGACCGCGTACTTGAGACCAACGGTGTGGATAAACTGATTGCCATTAAAAACGTGACGGTTAATGAGCCGCAGTTTACCGGTCACTTCCCGGGCGTTCCCGTAATGCCGGGTGTGCTGATTATTGAAGCGATGGCTCAGGCCTGCGCGATGCTCGCATTTGCGCGCATGGGCGGAGAGCGTGATCCGGAAAAGCTTTTCTATTTTGCGGCGATTGACAACGCTCGCTTCAAACGCGTTGTCATTCCCGGCGACCAGCTTCGCTTTGAATGTACTTTCCTTCGAGAAAAAGCCGGCATGATCAAGATGCACTGCGACGCGACTGTTGACGGTCAGCTTGCTGCCTGCGCCGACATGATGTGTTCTTACCGCACCCCTAAAAAGTAAAGGCTGAATATGGCTAATATTCATCCATCATCCATCGTAGATCCTGCTGCGAGAATTGCGGACGATGTTGTCATCGGTCCCTTCTGCACGATCGGCCCGAATGTGGAGATCGGCGCAGGCACGACGCTGCAGAGCCATATCGTCGTGACCGGCCATACGGTGATCGGAGAGCGCAATAAAATTTACGCGTTTGCCACCATCGGTATTGATCCCCAGGATAAAAAATACCGCAATGAGCCGACTCGCCTGGTGATCGGAAACGATAACGTCATTAGAGAGCACTGCACGCTCTCAACCGGAACGATTCAGGATCATTCACTCACGCAAATCGGCGACGGCAACCTTTTGATGGCGAACGTGCATATCGCGCATGACTGTGTGGTTGGCGACGGCACGATTATTGCCAACAATGTCGGACTTGCCGGTCACGTGCATGTCGGCAATGACGCAATCATCGGCGGTCAGTCCGGCGTACACCAGTTTGTGCGCATCGGGCGCGGAGCAATGCTCAGCGGCGGTTCGATGGTTCGTCAGGACATTATTCCTTACGGCATGTACCAAGGTTATCCTGCGGCTCCGTTCGGCATCAACGTAGAAGGCATGAAGCGCCATGCATATACTCACACGGCGATTCGCGCCGCTCGTCAGGCCTACCGTTTGATTTTCCGTGACGGCAATACGATTGCTGAGGCGGTCACTGCGATTAACGCTCTTGCGGACAGTATTGACGACGAACAGGCAAAGAAGGTATGCGCACTGATGCGTGACTTTATTGAGTCTTCACCGAGAGGGATTGCCCGCTAATGGAGAAACTCACATCCAACTCGATCGTATGGACCGCCGGAGAGAACAGCGGAGACTACTTGGCTTCGCGTGTTCTTCCTTCGCTTTCCGAGGCATTCCCGCAAATGACGATGGAGGGTATCGGCGGAGAAAGAATGGTCGCCGACGGTCTTCAGAGCTGGTACAGCGCGAGTGAACTCTCTGTGCGCGGCTATCTTGAAGTTGTGCGGCATTTGCCGAGAATTCTGAAGATTCGCCATGACGTGATACGCCGCACGCTCGAAAATCGACCTGCGGCATACATCGGCGTGGACGCGCCCGACTTTAATCTGGCGATTGAAGAAAAAGTGCGTTCAACCGGCATCCCGGTCATCCATATGGTTGCGCCGGCTGTTTGGGCGTGGCGTCCGCAGCGTATCCATCAGATTAAAAGGGCGGTTGATCACTTGCTGCTGGTATTTCCTTTTGAGGAAAAAATATTCCGCGAAGCCGGCATCAGCTGCACGTACATCGGTCATCCGCTTGCGGATTTAATTCCGATTGAACCTGACACGCTCGGTGCTCGTGAGAAGATCGGTTTAAAAACAGTCGGACCGGTGATCGCGATTCTTCCCGGAAGCCGTAAAGACGAGATCAAATGGTGTGCGCCTGAATTCTTCGGCGCGGCGGATTTGGTGCTTAAATCGGAACCCACGAGTCGTTTTGTGATTCCCGCGGCTGACGCTAAACGTAAAGAAGAGATTCTGAAGGTTTTGGATCAGTTCCCGGCGGTGAAAGAAGCGTCTTTAATTTTAGACGGGCAGTCTCACACGGCAATGGAAGCTTCGGACGCGATTTTGGTCGCAAGCGGAACAGCGACACTTGAGGCGGCGCTCTATAAGAAGCCGCTGGTTATCGGCTACAAGATGCCCGCGTTGTCGGCGATGCTGATCTTGTCCAAGGGACAGACAAAGTGGATCGGACTTCCGAATATTCTGGCGCAGAAATCCCTGGTCCCTGAGTGCGTTCAGATGTTCTGCTCTCCTGAAATCCTTTCCTCCCATCTTCTGCATGCGCTTGAGCCCAAGCGGCAGGAAGCTCTGAAAGCGATTTTTACCGACATTCATCATTCGCTGCTGCGTCCGACGGCCCAGCTGACAACAGAGGCGATTGAGAAGGTTCTGAAGCGCTGATGGATTATTTATTTGATTTTGAGCCGCAGGGGCTGGTCTGCGGGGTAGACGAGGCAGGCAGGGGTCCGCTTGCAGGACCTGTCGTGGCCGCGGCCGTTATACTTGACCCGAATAACCCGATCGAAGGTCTGCGCGATTCAAAAAAGCTGACTGCGCATGTCAGAGAGCGTCTCGCGGTAGAAATTCGGGAAAAAGCGATATGCTGGGGGATCGCGGAAGGTACCGTCGCAGAAATTGATTCTCTGAACATTCTTCAGGCGACGATGCTCGCAATGAGAAAAGCGGTGCTTCAGCTGACACATAAGCCCGATATCGTACTGGTGGACGGGAATCGCCTTCCGGAGCTGCCTTTTCGCGCGGAACCGATCGTTAAGGGTGACGATTTAATTCCGGCGATTTCCGCCGCCTCCATATTGGCGAAAACCTTCCGCGACGCGCAAATGAAAATTTTTGCGGAAATGTATCCGAGATACGGTTTTGAAAAGCATTCCGGATACGGAACGGAACTTCATCTTAAGATGCTCAATAAATGGGGCCCTTGTCCGATTCATCGGCTGACGTTCGGCCCGGTAGTGGAAGTGGCAAAACGTTTTGAGCGAAAAGCAGATCGATTAAAGAGGAAACAGCAGCGATGATAAGAGTGCGTGCAACAAGCGGAGCGAATGAATCTTTAAAACGAGCTAGACGTCTGCTTAAATATCCGAGACTTTGCCGTAGGACCGGCACAACCTTAGCAGAAGGTCTGCATCTGGCCGGCGAGCTCTGCAAGCATCCTGAATTAATTCGTACGATTTTTATCCGTGAGGGAGCGGACAGAAATCACGAGCTTCGAGCTGTTCTGGGAAAGCTTGAGCATTTGAACATTTATCTTTTGGAGCTGCCCGCAGCACATTTCGCTTCGATTTGTCCGGTGGAGAACGGTGCGGGTATTGTCTGTGAGATTTCTACTCCCGTGCCGCAGGAACAAGTCGGGCACGGGGATATTGTTTTTCTTGACGGAGTTTCCGATCCCGGCAATGCGGGCACGATTATTCGGCTTTCTCTTGCCGCCGGCGTGTCAACTATCGCGGTGTCGGATCAATGTGCCTACATTTGGAGTCCGAAAGTATTAAGAGCGGGGATGGGGGCTCACTTTTTCTGTCGATTTATTTTCGGAAAATCTCTGAAGTCGATCAAAGAGGAGAGCGGCAATCAGTGTTTGGTCGCTGACGCACGAGGCGGAAAAGATTTGTTTGCCGAGAACTGGGGCGAGAGGCCCACGATTTGGGTGTTTGGCAATGAAGGCGCCGGTGTTTCGCAGGACAGTCTGCAAAATTCCGACAAAACGCTTTTGATTCCGATTGACAGACGGGTCGAGAGCCTTAATGTGGCCTCGGCCGCGTCTGTCTGCTTATTTGAGCAGCGTCGCCGCAGGCTGCCGAAATCGGCTACATAGACATCATCGGATCCACGTTGACCTTGAGCTCGAGAAGGATTGTGGCCGAAATTTCCTCAATGGATTTTGTCGTGGAGGACAGGAATTTAATTCCTTCGTTATCCATCATTCTTTCCGCTTCGTACACTTCGTAGCGGCAGTTTTCTAATGACGCGTAGCGCGAATTCGGTCTCCTTTCGCTGCGGATCTGAGAGAGGCGTTCAGGAGCAATCGAGAGTCCGAAAATCTTTCCCTTGCAGTTTTCCAAAGCGGGCGGAAGTTCTCCGCGGTCAAAGTCCTCGGGAATAAGAGGATAGTTTGCGGCCTTGATGCCGTACTGCATGGCCAAATAAAGACTTGTCGGTGTTTTTCCGCTTCGCGATACGCCGACAAGGATGACATCGGCTTCCTCAAGGCCATTGTTAGTCTGTCCATCATCGTGAGAAAGCGTGTAATTAATAGCGTCGATACGGCGGTTGTAACGATCCTGATCTCCGATTTCATGACTCTTTCCGACGGAGTGGTCGCTCGGGACGCCGAGTTCACGCTCAAGCGGGCCGACGAAGGATCTGAACAGTTCAATAACGAAGGCGTTGCAGTATTCGTTGAATGTGGAAGCGAGAGAGCCGGCAACTAATGTTGAGAACACAATCGGGCGCACGCCGGTTTCTTTTTCGATTTCATTAATTCGAAGAGCGGCAGCCTTAGCTTTTTCGTCGGTATTGACGAACGGCATTCTAAAGCGCTGATATTTCAGGCCATGGAACTGTGCCAATACGGAGTTTGCCAGCGTTTCAGCCGTAATAGCGGTTGCATCCGATACAAAAAACACGGTACGCTGCTTCGGCTTTCCCTGATTATCGGTTCCGATAGAAGTCATAAATTGTTACCTGTTGATTAAATAAGGTGAATTGCAGTGAAAGACAAGCTAAAATTTAGCAAATTTTTTCTCACCATTTTGAGGTAAACATGACACAAGGACGTTTCGTCATTCCTTTCAGCCAGCTGCGCATGAGCGATGTTGACATCGTCGGTGGTAAAAACGCGTCGTTGGGCGAACTTTTAAGCCAGCTTACAGAAGCGGGCATTCGTGTTCCTGACGGTTTTGCTACAACTGCAGAGGCTTTCCGCGTTTTCCTGAAGGAAGGCGGTCTGGATAAGAGGATTGAAGAAAGACTTAAATCGCTGGATGTAGATGACGTCAAAGAGCTTGCAAAAGCCGGTGCAGAGATTCGCTCCTGGATTGAAGAGGCGCCTTTCCCCGCAAAGCTTGAACAGGAAATTCGCGAACATTATGAATGGCTGAAAGACGGTCAGGAAGAAATCTCCGTGGCCGTTCGCTCTTCTGCGACAGCCGAAGACCTTCCCGACGCATCTTTTGCCGGTCAGCAGGAAACCTTCCTGAACGTTGTCGGCATTGATCAGGTCTTTGCGAAGATGAAGGAAGTTTTTGCTTCTCTCTATAACGATCGCGCGATTTCCTATCGTGTTCACAAAGGCTTTGAGCACGCCGATGTGGCGCTTTCCGCAGGTGTTCAGCGTATGGTTCGCTCCGACAAGGGAGCCGCCGGCGTTATGTTTACGATGGATACAGAAAGCGGCTTTGATCAGGTTGTTTTCATTACCGCGAGCTACGGCCTTGGTGAAACAGTCGTTCAGGGTGCCGTGAACCCGGACGAATACTTTGTTCACAAACCGATCCTTGCTCAGGGCAAGTTCCCGGTTATCCGCAAAGTGCTCGGCAGCAAGAAGATCAAGATGGTCTTCGATCTGGACAAATCTTCCGGCCGCTCTGTCAAGGTTGAAGATGTTCCCGAAGCCGATCGCCGCAAGTTTGCTTTGAATGATGAAGAAATCACTCAGCTTGCTAAGTACGCTGTCATTATTGAAAAACACTACGGTCGTCCGATGGACATCGAGTGGGGCAAAGACGGAATCGACGGCAAGCTCTACATTCTGCAGGCTCGTCCGGAAACGGTTAAGAGCCGTCAGAAGAGCCAGGATGTTCAGCAGAAATTCGTTCTGTTGGAAAAAGGCGAAGTTCTTGTCACCGGCCGAGCGATCGGTCAGAAGATCGGCGCCGGTAAAGTTCGTATCGTGGCCGGCCCCGAACAGATGGATTTAGTTCAGGAAGGCGACATTCTCGTTACCGACATGACCGATCCTAACTGGGAACCGGTGATGAAGAAAGCGAGCGCGATTGTCACTAACCGCGGCGGTCGTACCTGCCACGCTGCGATTATTGCTCGTGAACTTGGTATTGCGGCGGTTGTCGGATGCGGCGATGCTACTGAAATCCTTAGAGACGGTCAGGAAGTCACTGTTTCCTGCGCCGAAGGCGACACCGGCAATATTTACAAAGGCCTGCTGCCCTTTGAAATTAAGGAAGTTCGTCAGGGTGAACTGCCTGAGATTCCGGTCAAGATCATGATGAACGTCGGCAACCCGCAGCTTGCTTTCGACTTCCAGGCGATCCCGAACAAGGGTGTCGGTCTGGCTCGTCTTGAATTCATCATCAACAACAATATCGGTATCCACCCGAAAGCCTGTCTTGACTACCCGAATCTTCCGGCCGATCTGAAAGAAGCCGTTGAAAACGCTTCTGCCGGTTACGAAAATCCACGAGAATTCTATAAAGACAAGATTGCTGAAGGTGTTGCGACAATTGCTGCCGCCTTCTATCCGAAGAAAGTCATCGTTCGTATGTCTGACTTCAAGAGCAATGAGTACAGAAAACTGATCGGCGGCAAGATTTATGAGCCGGAAGAAGAGAACCCCATGCTCGGTTTCCGCGGCGCCAGCCGTTATGTTTCTGAAGACTTCAAGGAATGCTTCGCAATGGAATGTGAAGCACTCAAGAAAGTTCGCGATGAAATGGGTCTGACCAATGTTGAAATCATGATCCCGTTCGTCAGAACCGTAAGAGAAGCCCGTGAAGTTAATGAGAAGCTGGCTGAACACGGTCTGAAACGCGGCGTTAACGGACTTCGTCTCAATATGATGTGCGAAATTCCGAGCAACGCTTTGCTGGCTGAAAGATTCCTCGAGTACTTCGACGGATTCTCCATCGGCTCCAACGACCTGACTCAGCTCACACTTGGTCTTGACCGTGACTCCGGTCTGATCGCGCACTTCTTTGATGAACGCGATGCGGCGGTTAAGGTACTGCTCTCCAAAGCGATCAAAGCCTGCCGTGAAAAAGGCGCTTATGTCGGCATCTGCGGACAGGGTCCTTCCGACCATCCGGACCTCGCTCAGTGGCTGATGGACGAGGGCATTGAGTCTATTTCCCTGAATCCGGACACAGTGCTTAATACATGGCGTCGTCTTGCGAAAGCCAAGAAATAAGCTTCATTATGCGTTAGGAAACCGCGGACAGTCCTAAAAAGATTGCCGCGGTTTTTCTATCCCATATAATGATCGAATAGATCTTGGATAACAAAGCAAAGGTTGTTGTGATGGGACTGTCCTATTTTTGGTTTGTTGCAGCCGCGATTATCGGCGCAATGGATTTGTACTTCGGAAACATCCTTCTTCTGGTCATTTCAGGAGCGGCTTTTATTACCGCGATTCTTTCATTCTTTTTGCCTTCGGTTTACTTTCAAGTTGCGATCTTTGCCGTTATTTCCTTACTGGTCATGATATTCATCGCGGCGCTTAATCGTTATCGGAGGACTGTTGACAATTATTCCGAATCTCTCCGCCGCCATGTCGGACGCAGTGTGACTGTCCACGAGTGGCGCAGCAATCGTTTCGCTACTGTCCAATATGACGGGCGACTGTGGGAAGCTGAAATCGCTTTTAACAACGAAGATTCGCTTAGAGCAGGAAAATACAGGATATGGAAAATTCTTCCCAATCGTCTGGTGCTGATCAAATGAACGCAGCTATTCCGGAGGGTGCTGATCTCCCGAGCTTAGATGATCCGCAGGAGGTCAACTATTTGCTTTACTCGCATGCGCTTGCTGCGGCCAATCGACTTTCAGAGGCGGCGCGCAAGCATGTATCCCGTCAGGAAGTGATTGATGTGGATAAAAAGGCGTCTGCCTTTTTAGCCTCTGCGCTTCTTGGAAAGAATCCGGCTTATGCGCCGGCGAAGGTGAACACTCCCGAGACGATCGAGCGGAGACTTCGCAGCGCTCTGTCAAATCGACTCTCTCAGGTCGGTTTAACCGAGCAGGATGTTGTTGATTCACGCGATTTTATGCAGGTTGCCATGTTCATGTTTACCAACGAGGTCCATGAACTCATTCAGGAGATTGAGAAGAATCCGGACACGATCGTAGAAGAAGGTCCGATCAAACTCAATGCGCTTCTTGGTAAATGGGTTCAGCTGATAACCAAGGAACATCTTGATGCCTAAGTGCTCTCTTAACTGTAACCGCGGCTGCGGTCACGATCACAGCTCAAAAGCGGAGCAACCGCCCTCCATTGTGGATATTGAAGTAGTTCGCCGAATTTTGTCTCAGGCGCTCGTTAACATGTTTAAGCGCTCCATTGCGTGTGTTCAGGGCGAGATTACCGAGGACGAACGGGTAGAAAAAGATCAGAAGCTTGTGGAGTGGCTGGGAGATACTTTCTGCGGTAAAAATCCCCATTTTGAAATCGGACCGGATGACTGGAATCCGGACGGTTTAGCTCAGTTTATCCGTATGACGGTGCAGGAGATCGCGGAAAAGACCGAAGAAGACACTCCTGAAGAAACCATTTATGAGACGGCTGCCTACTTCTGTGCGAAATCTTATTTAGTGCTGCGTGACACGTTCCAGGCGGGCTGGGAGATCGAAGACGCGAATAACCTGCCGCCGATGCTTCAGGAGTGGGTTGAAACCTGGACCATGCTTTTTGTCGGTGCGGTCGGCGATGATTTTGAATAAATCTCAAATCTAATGGAATGACAATATGAATAATTTTGAATACTGCAATCCCACTCATCTGATTTTCGGCAAAGGCAGAGAGAACGATATCGGTGCGATTCTTCTGAAAAAGCTTCAAGCCGGTGACACAGTACTTGTTGTTTACGGCGGTAAATCCGCAGAAAAAAGCGGACTGATTGACCGCGTTCGTCGCTCGCTTGAAGCTGCCGGGCTGTCTGCGGTCTTTAAAGGCGGCGTCACTCCGAATCCGCAGCTGGACTTAGTCCGCGACGGTATTGAAGCGGCGCGCGAGTGCGGCGCTCGTGCGGTTCTTGCGGTTGGCGGCGGCAGTGTCATTGATGCTTCCAAAGCCATCGCGATCGGCGTGCCGTATGTGGGAGACGTATGGGACTTCTTTGCCGCAGGCGTAAGCCCTAAAGAAGCGCTTCCGGTCGCCTGTGTGCTGACACTGCCTGCGGCAGGTTCCGAGCAGAGTATTCGTATTGTGATTTCCGGAGAAGGGCGCAAGCTTGGCGCCGGCTCTCCCGTTGTGAGACCTTTTGCCAGCGTCATTAATCCGGAAATTTTCTTTACGCTTCCGCAAAAACAGATTCGCGCGGGCGTTATTGACATGATGAGTCACATCATGGAGCGCTATTTCACGCTGACGGAAGGTACCGACTTTGTTGATGGGCAGGCCGAAGCGGCGATGAGAACGATCATGCGCAACGGTTTGAAGCTGATGAAAAACCATGAAGACTATGACGCATGGTGTCAAGTAAGTGTAGCGGGTTCTTTTGCGCATAACGGCTACTATGCGCTCGGCCAGACGGAAGACTGGGCTTCGCACGGGATGGAGCATGAACTCAGCGCCTGGGATACCTCCATTACGCATGGTGACGGACTGGCCGTTGTGATTCCGGCCTGGATGCGCTATGTGTATGATGTCAAGCCTTCAAGGTTCGCTCAGTTCGCGATCAATGTGATGGGCGAGGAAGCGGGCGCTGATGACAACGAGACCGCGCTCAAAGGCATTGAGGCGCTCAAGCGCTTCTATCGTGAAATGGGCGCGCCCGCGACGCTCTCCGATTTGGGCGCAGATAAGGCAGATTCCCGCGAACTTGCTGAAAAAGCGGTGCGTATCCCCGGTAAGCTCGGCGGGTTCAAGAAACTTTACGCTGAAGATATCGCAAAGATTTACGACATGATGCGCTAAAGAGAAGAGCCCGGGTTCCGGGCTCTCAATTTTTACGGTTTTGTTTTTAGCTCAAGCGTTTTCGTCTGACTGTGGCCGAAATGTTTTTCCCAGTTCTTTCGATAGGCTTGATTTAATCCTGCAGAACGCAGTACGAGAAGATTTTCTCCGTTGGACTGTTCAGCCGCCTCGACAAAGTTAAAACTTCCGGTAATGACGATGTCGGAGTCGATGATAATAATTTTGTCATGCGCGGTTCGATGGGTCGTGTCAATATAAGTCGGCACCGAGTTCTCGCACAGCATCGGCACAGTCGTTCTCTTCTTTGCAAGCATCTTCTGATCGATGATGATCCTGACATCAACGCCTCTCTTATAGGCGCGGATCAGGGCTTCAGTGATCGCTTTATTAGAGAACAGGTAGGCCTGCATCAGCACTTGCTTCTGCGCATGATCGACCGCCTCAACAACGGCTTGCTGAGCTCCCCCTTGGGGAGAGAAAAAGACCTGCACGTCGGCCGGATAGGACTCAGCGGCCAGGGCAGGCTGAATGGCTGCCGTCGAAAGGACAGCCGCCAAAATACTGATGCAAAGTTTGTTCATTTAATATCTCTACTAACGGTTACGAGTTTTTAGCAAACGCTCCTGTTGACGTTTCCATTCCTTTTTACTCGCATCCTGGCGTTTTTCGTAGAGTTTTTTACCCTTTCCGAGTCCGATTTCAAGTTTGACGCGGCCGTCCTTGAAGTGCATATCTAAAGGTATAAGCGTATAGCCGGCCTGTTCAACTCTTCCGATAAGACGCATGATCTCATGCTTATGCATCAGCAGCTTGCGGGTGCGTGTCGGATCCACTTTTTCGTGTGTGCTTGCTGTTTTCAGCGGAGTGATATTCGCGTTCAAAAGGAAGAGTTCTCCGTCTCGGACGAAGATATGTGATTCCTTGATTGAAGCGCCTCCGGCGCGGATGGATTTAACTTCCCAGCCGCGAAGGACAAGACCGGCTTCAAATTTGTCTTCGATGGTGTAATCGAATCGAGCTTTTTTGTTTTGAATGATAGCCACGGCGGCATCTCCTAAAAACAATAGAATCAATATCAGAAAACGAATTTTAACCCGTGTAGAATTTCCGAAACTTATCTGAAACGGAAATGGGGGACTTATCGTTGAAAGTATCTCTGGCTGTTCAAACAAAACAGGGACTGAAGAAGTCAGAACTGGAAGTCCCTGCAGGTGCGTCAGTTTCTCAGGCACTTGCGTTGGGAAATGTTCAGATCAGTGACGAAAATGGTGTGAGTATTTTCGGTTTGAGGTGCAAAGCCGATACCCTGCTTTCCGAGGGCGACCGTATTGAAGTCGCCCTTGCGCTTATTATTGATCCCAAAGAAGCCAGACGGCTCAGAGCCGAGCAGAAGAGCGCTTCCATTCAGCGCGGGAGGAAACACGCTTCAGATAAATAACAGGCTTTGTAAGTAAAAATCGCTATAGATTTTTTTATAAATAACGTAAAAGCGGTATCCAAATTTCTTTATAATTCATTTTTGTGCTTAGAGGTTCCAAATGAGACTCCTTCAAAAGGCTTTAACCTTTGACGACGTTCTTCTCGTACCTGCATATTCCAATGTACTTCCCCGCGAGACCGTCCTTACCACACAGTTCACCAGAGACATCAAACTTAATCTTCCGCTTTGTTCCGCAGCCATGGATACGGTTACGGAAGCCAATCTTGCGATTGCTTTAGCTCAGGAAGGCGGAATCGGCATTATTCATAAAAATATGACTTCAAAGGCTCAGGCCGCTGAAGTTGCCAAAGTTAAACGTCATGAAGCCGGCATGGTTTCCGATCCGATTACGATCGGCCCGGATATGATTGTTGCGGACGTTCTCAGACTGACACGCGAGCATCACATTTCCGGTCTGCCTGTCGTAGACGGCACCAAAGTTCTCGGTATGGTGACCAACCGCGACCTTCGTTTTGAAGACCGTATGGAAGCCAAGATCAGCGAAATCATGACTCCGGCAGACCGCCTGATCACGATGAAAGAGGGCGGCACTTTGGAAGACGCTAAGAAGCTGATGCATCATCACCGTCTGGAGCGAGTTCTGGTTGTCGACGATGACTTCAACCTGAAAGGCCTGATGACTGTTAAAGACATCACCAAAGCGACCGAACATCCCTATGCAGCCAAAGACAAACACGGCAAGCTGCTTGCCGGTGCTGCTGTCGGCGTAGGCGCCGGCACAGAGGAGCGTGTCGAGCTGCTGGTGGATGCCGGTGTTGACGTTCTCGTTGTTGACACTGCCCACGGTCATTCTCAGGGTGTTCTTGATCGCGTTCAGTGGGTTAAGAAACATTATCCGCAGATTCAGGTTATCGGCGGCAATATTGCGACAGCTGCCGCTGCGCTCGCGCTGGTTGAACACGGTGCTGACGCGGTCAAGGTCGGTATCGGACCGGGCTCCATCTGCACAACACGTGTGGTCGCCGGTGTCGGTGTTCCTCAGATTACCGCTATTTCCAACGTTGCCGAAGCCCTTAAGGATTCCGGCGTTCCTCTGATTGCTGACGGCGGTGTTCGCTTCTCCGGCGACGTAGCCAAAGCGATCGCGGCCGGCGCCAACTCCGTCATGATGGGCGGCATGTTTGCCGGCACTGACGAAGCTCCCGGTGAAATTATTCTGTATCAGGGCCGCTCTTATAAGAGCTACCGCGGCATGGGTTCTCTCGGTGCCATGGGCAAGGGTTCTGCCGACCGCTACTTCCAGGACAACAACAACGGCAATGTTGATAAGTTTGTTCCTGAGGGTATCGAAGGTATGGTTCCGTATAAAGGATCTGTTCTTGCGATCATTTATCAGCTTGCCGGCGGTCTTCGTTCCTCCATGGGCTACTGCGGCTGCAGAACTATTGACGAAATGCGCACGAAAGCGGCCTTCGTTGAAATTACTTCCGCGGGCTGGAGAGAGTCTCACGTTCATGACGTGAAGATTACGAAGGAAGCTCCGAACTACAGATTGGAACATTAATTTCTTTCATAACATGAAGTGCTAACAAAAGTCGGTTCAGAGGATTTAAACTGAACCGACTTTTTAACAAGGGTTTTAAACCGACATGAATCACGATCGCATACTTATTCTTGACTTTGGAAGCCAGGTGACGCAGCTTATCGCGCGCCGGGTCCGTGAGGCTCACGTTTACTGTGAAGTCCATTCCTGTGAGGTTACGGACGAATTCATTCGTGAATTCAAGCCGACCGGCATTATTCTTTCCGGCTCTCACATGAGTGCGTACGAAGAATCCACCGATGAAGCGCCGAAAACGGTTTTTGAGATGGGCGTACCTGTCCTCGGCATTTGCTACGGCATGCAGACGATGGCGATGCAGCTTGGCGGCAAAGTTGAGAGCGGTGCTCAGAGAGAATTCGGCTATGCCGAAGTCCGTGAGCACGGTCACACAAAGCTTCTTGAGAACCTGTATGACTTCATTGATGACGACGGTCACAACTATCTCAAGGTTTGGATGAGCCACGGCGACAAAGTGACGCAGATGCCGGAAGGATTCAAACTGATGTGTTCCACACCGACTTGTCCGATTGCCGGCATGGCTGACGAGGAGAGAGGTTTTTATGCGGTTCAGTTCCACCCGGAAGTGACGCATACGGAAAAGGGCCGTCAGATTCTTGAAAACTTTGTGCTTCGTATCTGCAAAGCCAATCCTGATTGGGTAATGGGCAACTTTGCAGTTGAGGCGGTTGAGAAGATTCGCGCCCAGGTTGGCGAAGATGAAGTTATTTTAGGTTTGTCCGGCGGTGTTGATTCCTCCGTGACTGCAGCTTTGATTCACAAAGCGATCGGTGAACAGCTGACTTGTGTCTTTGTTGACAACGGTCTTCTGCGTCTGCATGAAAGAGAGCAGGTTGCTCAGACATTCCGTGAGAATATGGGCATGAAGCTTGTTGTTGTCGATGCATCCGATCGCTTCATGGCGGCGCTTGACGGTGTGACGGATCCGGAAGCCAAGCGCAAGATTATCGGCCGACTGTTTGTTGAAGTTTTCCAGGAGGAGGCGGCGAAGCTTCCTCGCGCCAAATGGCTTGCTCAGGGCACGATTTATCCGGACGTGATTGAATCCAACGGCGCGAAGACTAAGAAAGCCCAGACGATTAAGTCTCATCATAATGTCGGCGGTTTGCCGGACACGCTTCATCTGAAGCTGCTTGAGCCGCTTAGAGAGCTGTTTAAGGATGAAGTTCGCGAGCTTGGTATTGAGCTTGGTCTTCCGGCTGAGATGGTATATCGCCATCCGTTCCCCGGTCCCGGCCTTGGCGTTCGAATTTTAGGTGCTATTAAGCGTGAGTATGCAGATCTGCTGCGTGAAGCCGATGCGATTTTCATTGAAGAGCTGCGTGCGGCGGACTGGTATGACAAGGTCAGCCAGGCGTTCGTTGTTTTCCTGCCGGTCAAGAGTGTCGGCGTTATGGGCGACGGCCGTACCTATGACTGGGTGGTCAGCCTGCGTGCTGTTCAGACAAGCGACTTCATGACTGCGAAATGGGCCAATCTCCCCTATGAACTCTTAGGGAAGGTATCCAACAGAATTATTAATGAAGTGAAGGGTATTAATCGCGTCGTATACGACGTATCCGGAAAACCCCCTGCAACCATTGAATGGGAATAACTAAATCGGGTTTTTAGTCGTTTTCTAGTATTTCAGGGTGTTTCAAAAAAGCACCCTTTTTTATTTCTAAAATCAATAAATTATCCGTCCTTTCGGTTTCATTATTTTTCTGTTTGTTCGTCTACTTTCCTCAGCATTACAAATAAATTTTCATGGTTTATTTGATGGTCTTACGACAGAAAAATCATCAAACCATCGTAACATGATGATGTTTCTACAAAAAAATAGTGTTTTCTGATGGTTTGGAGCTCCGACATGCTGACTGATAAAAAGATCAACCAATTGACACCGAAAGAGATGCAATACAAGTTCGCCGATCGCGAGGGCCTTTATTTGCTCGTCTATCCGACCTGTAAAATTTAACTATCGCTATAACAATCGCCAGGAGCCACTGAACATAGGCAGTTATGGCAAAATCAGAGGCCTAGGCGAGTAAAAAACTTGTGCAGCCGGCGGCTGCTAAGCGTTTGCCTCTTGTTACACACGCTGGGTTAAACGGGCAGAATGCGCTTATGACCTGAATCAAATCAAGAAAGTCCGAATATCGGGACTTTGTTTTTATTGCTAAAACTTATTGTTTCTGAAACGCTTCTCTTCACCTAGGATTTCCTTAAAAAGTGGTATACACGCATATAAGGAAATAGTCGTCGTATTGAGTGCGTGTTTTGTTAAACAGAATTTGCACACAATGGAGTAGCATAAGATACCCATAAAAGACAAACCAACATCTTAAAAAACCGCGGTCAACAATATTTTCAGTTGGGCAATGCCCCTCTAAACCCAAAAGAACTGAGCCTGAGAGCAAAAGCTATAACTTTTTCGGGAAATAAAATACTTGAGATTTCTTACAAAATGTCAAATACTGTCTGGATAGTCCGATAAAAGTCCAGACTGTTCTTGTATTTGTTTCTAGTTGGGAGGATGCAGTGGACGTTATTGAGAGGTTCGTGAACCTGTCTATTCGCACTGGTTCGTCTTTGGATGATTTGGCAAAGCAGCCGGAAAATCTTAACTGTGTGCTTTCAGTGTTCAGGGCTTGCTGCGACTGCAGCACAAAACCCACAAAGGCAGAAGCGGAAGCCTTCCTTTCCGCAGCAGGCAGCTGGCTAAGCGTGACAGCCGACAAACTCGCACAGGACAGCTTGAAATTAACTGCACCTCTGCAGGCAAAAATCAGTTTGGTCAATTTGACAAGACGCGTTGATGAGCGACGCCGCGAAATTCGCGAAGAACGCCGACGCCGTGCTCTGGAAATGGAAGAAGTAAAGAGAGCATCTCGAGTGGATACAAGCCGGGATGTAGAATTTATGAGCGAAGCGCTCGCTGAGGCTCATAAGGCTATGCTGGAAGGAGAGGTGCCCGTCGGTGCGGTGGTTGTCGATCCGCAGGGAAAAATTGTCGGCCGCGGACATAACCGCGTCATTTCAGATAAAGATCCTTCGGCGCATGCGGAAATCCTTGCGCTCAGAGACGCCGCGCGAACAACCGAGAACTACCGTTTGGAAGACTGCTCGCTCTACGTCACGCTAGAACCCTGTCCGATGTGCTCGGGCGCCATAATCGGCGCGCGCCTCAGCAGATTGGTCTACGGCGCTAAAGACGATAAGGCCGGAGCGGTCGATAGTGTGGTAAAACTGTTTAAGATAGATCGGCTTAACCACCATACGAGAGTGACCGGCGGCGTACTTCAGGATCAGAGCCTTCAGCTGCTCCGTGATTTTTTTGCCAGATTAAGACAGATTCGTGGGAGAAAGAGTGAATAGAGTTGGGATTACAGCACCGTCCGGTAATGTCCTGGATATAGAGGCCGTAGAACGTGCGAGGGCATTGTTCGAAGGGAGAGGTTGGGATGTAACAGTCGGGGAATCGGTCTATTCAAGTTCTATGAGATTTGGCGGCAGCAGTGAATCGGCGCGGACTTCAGACTTTAACCATATGTGCATGAAGGAGGAGCTCGTTCTCTGCGCCAGAGGCGGTTACGGCTTTTCAAGAATTCTGCCGGGCGTCGATTTTTCAGTGATCGCGCAAAAAGGCACTTGGGTGGCCGGATTCTCCGATATCACTTTCTTCTCTCTGGCATACCTTGCGCTCACCGGCGGAAAAAGCCTGCAGGCCCCGACGGCTTCCGTGCTCGGCAACCTTGAATGCGATCCTTATACCATCGAGACGTTCTTTAATGTGCTCGGCGCGACGGACTATACACTGGATTTTCATACTCCGTTCCATGATTTCGAAACCGAAGGAAAACTCTGGGGCGGCAACCTTTCTATCCTTTGCGCTGCTTTAGGCACGCCGTATTTCCCCAGAATCAAGGGCGGGATCCTATTCGTTGAAGATGTGGATGAGCCGGCTTATAAAATCGAACGTAACTTAAATCAGCTGATTCAGTCAGGCGTTATTGAAAATCAGAAAGCGGTCCTTCTCGGGGATTTCTCTCGAGTCAGGCGATCAGCGCATGATTTCGGATATGGTTTGGACGAAGCGCTGAGTTTTGCTTCTATGCATACTTCGACGCCTTTTATTTCAGGCCTGCCGTTTGGACATAAGATGAAAATGGCAACGCTCGTCGTTGGGGCGCAGTCAGTGCTTTCAATACGCAGCCATAAGGCGCTTCTGACCATGAAGGGCTGCCCCGCGTTCAGAGAAAGGATTCGTTTGTGAAGAACGGACTGCTAAGAAGATTTCGACACGTATTTGAGCCGGACCCTCCGGAGAATAATCATATTCATCTCAATTACAGCTCTGAGCAGCTGAGAAAAAAAGTCGAATTCCGTCAGCTCGCAATCCTGAAACACAGAACAACGGCAGTAGTCGCGATTCGAATGCTGCTGATCCTTATTTTCTCGGGTGTCTGCTGGAAGTACGTCGGCGGCTGGGTTATGGGGCTCTGGCTCGGGTTTGCGCTGATGCATACACTGGCCAGCATGAAGTCTGCGGATGATTTTTTTAATGAGATCGAGCCGGAAAAGAAGTTCAGATATTGGAGAAACCGCTCTCTTCAGATGATTATCGTATCGGGACTGTCCGTGGGGTTTGCCGGGTTCTATTTCATGATTCCCGACAACGTCATTGTGGAAATGGTCCTTCTTGCCTTGGTTGTGGGCGTCACTTTCGGAAGCATCCCGCTCTATGCGATCTGGCCGCCCGCGCTGTGGGCTTATGTACCCTGTACACTGCTTCCGACCTTCGTCAAGCTTTTTATTATTTACGAGACGCCCTGGTTCGTCGCGGTCTTCTGGTCTGCCGTTCTGCTTTTAATCATCTTCTATTTCGGAGCACGTCTGAATTCCATTTACACGCAGGGTATTTATCGAGCCTTTGAGCGCGAATACCTGATGGAGCAGCTGATCTATCAGCGGCAGCGCGCGGATTATGTCCGAGAAGCGGCGGAAATGGAAATCAATTCCAGAACGAAATTTTTTGCCGGAGCTAATCACGACCTGCGTCAGCCGCTTCAGGCAATGGGGATCTTTATTTCCGTCCTCGAAAGTCAGGCCGATGATCAGACCCGACCGATCGTGGAAGGTCTTTCTAAGGCGTGCCATTCAGTATCGACTCTGGTGGATCAGATTTTGATGATCTCAAAGTTGGATTCAAAAACCATCAAAATCAATCCGATTCGCTTTTCGCTTCAGGAACTGTTCGCCGAACTCGAAGCCGAATTTGAACCGCAGTGCCGAAACAAGGGACTTTCTTTGGAAGTGCAGAGCGTTCCCGCCGATATTGTCACGGATGAGCAGCTTCTGGAACGAGTGATTCGTAATCTGCTCGGAAACGCGGTCCGGTATACCAGCAGCGGAATGCTTCTGCTTCGCAGCAAGATCAGCCGAAAGAACACGCTCATCATTACGGTTTCCGATACCGGATGTGGTATCAGCCCCGAAGAGAGAGAAAAACTGTTCCAGGCTTATTATCGAGGCGCGGGCGGTTTTAAGGCTAAAGAGGGCTTTGGCCTCGGTCTGTCCGTGGTTAAGAAAATCTGTGAGCTTTTGAGCATTGACATTAAAGTGATATCTAAGGTCGGGAAGGGATCGATTTTCCGCTTGGAACTTCCTTTGAGAGCACAGACATCAAAAGAAAGCTCTCCGGCTAAACCTCAGACGCTGAACCTGCGTCCGCTCGACGGCACTCGGATCCTTGTTATTGAAGACGACCGATTGATTCGAGAAAGCCTTAAGACACTTTTGGAAGGCTGGGGATGTGTCGTAAGGACCGCAGAATTTTATGATGCCGAATTGGCGGCAAAACTGGTTCACGAGTCTCCGATTGATCTGATATTTTCAGACTTCAATCTGGGCCCGGAACATATGACCGGTCTGCAGTCGATCTTTAGGATTCGCTCGGCGCTTGGTCGGCGAATTCCCGCGATTGTGAGCACGGCCGCGCCGCGTGACGCGGTAATCTCTCAGTATGAGGAGGAAACGGAAGGACTGAATTTCTCCGACTCCGCCGTCGACCTGATGGAAATGCCGCTGCTGCTTCAGAAACCGATCTCCCCGCACGAGATTAATCGGGCGATTCATCGTCTGCTTGATAAAAAGTAAACATATCTCTCGCAGAGAAGAATATTTGAGTTATATTGAATTTTCTTCCAACAGAAGATAAAAAACTCTCAGCCGAATTTCCACAACAAAAGAAGGCTGACAGTCTGCTGATATCCCGAGACTCGATCACAAATCCGGTGTTCGGACTCCAATCAATTTCCCACGGACTTTGAAAGGACTTTTCCAAATGAAAAAAGAAGAGGCGGGAAGGACCGCCGAAAAACTCAACGGCTCGGACATCTTTGTCCGCGCTTTGGCAGAAGAAGGTGTTGAATACGTGTTCGGATATCCGGGCGGCAGCGTACTGAATATCTTCGATGCTATTTACAAACAGAATAAATTCAAACACATTTTGGTTCGTCACGAGCAGGGCGCGGTTCATGCGGCTGACGCATACGCCAGAGCTTCCAATAAAGTCGGCGTCGCACTGGTGACGAGCGGACCCGGAGCGACCAACGCCGTAACCGGCATCGCGACGGCACATTCTGACAGTATCCCGATGGTTGTCTTTACCGGTCAGGTCAATACGGCCGCGATTGGACAGGACGCGTTCCAGGAAGTCGATATTGTCGGCATCACAAGACCGTGCGTAAAACACAATTTCCTTGTTAAAGACGTACGCGATCTTGCTCCGATTATTAAAAAAGCCTTTTATATTGCTAAGACAGGACGACCTGGCCCTGTCCTTATTGATATCCCGAAAGATGTCTCTGCAGCGATCACCGAATACAACTATCCGGAAAACGTCGAACTGCGCTCCTATAAGCCGGTGCTGAAGGGACACCTCGGTCAGATCAAAAAAGCGCTTCAGATCATTCTTAAATCCGAAAGACCGCTTCTTCATATCGGCGGCGGTGTCGTTTCGGCAAATGCGAGCGAAATGCTGCAGAGATTTGCCTACGAGCTCGGCGTACCGGTGAACTCCACTTTAATGGGACTCGGCGCAATGCCTTCCAATGATAAGAAGTTCCTCGGCATGGTCGGCATGCACGGCACTTACGAAGCGAATATGGCGATGCAGAACTGCGACTGTCTGGTCGTTATCGGCGCTCGCTTCGATGACCGAGTGGTCGGACTGCCGTCTAATTTCTCGCAGGATAAGCGCACGATTATTCATATTGACGTGGATCCTTCGACAATTTCCAAACGAGTGAAGGTTGATATCCCCATTGTCGGCGATGTCAAGGAAGTTCTCGCCGATATGCTGACGCTGCTTGATCAGAAACCGGAGCGGCCCGATCCTGAAAAAATGGCGGCGTGGCAGAATCGGATTAAACAGTGGCGCGACGTCAACTGCTTAAGTTACGAAAATAGCGATAAGGTCATCAAGCCCCAGTTCGTGCTTGAAAAGCTTCAGGAAATCGGCGGCGACGACATGATCGTGGCAAGCGACGTGGGCCAGCATCAGATGTGGTGCGCTCAGTTCCTGAAATTCCGTAAACCCCGTCACTGGCTGAGTTCAGGCGGCCTCGGAACGATGGGTGTGGGACTGCCGTATGCGATCGGCGCTTGTGTCGCGGCTCCTGGCAAACGCGTTGTGTGCGTGACAGGAGACGGCTCTATTCAAATGAATATTCAGGAATTAGCGACCGCTAAGCAGCTCGGCATTGCTCCGAAAATTATTCTTCTGAACAACAACTACCTCGGTATGGTGCGTCAGTGGCAGGAACTCGAGTACGACGGCCGCTATTCACACTCGCATATGGAGGTCACACCGGACTTTAAGGCGCTTGCCGAAGCTTACGGACATGTCGGCATCGTTGTTGATAAGCCTTCGGAAGTAGAGACCGCCCTGAAGGATGCGTTCGGAAAATATAAGGATCAGCTAGTGTTTATCGATATTCATGTCGATCCGACCGAAAATGTTTGGCCGATGGTTAAGGCCGGTCACGGTCTTACGGAAATGATCCTAGGCTCGGAGAAAATCTAATGAATCGTCACGTCTTATCTATTCTTTTGGAAAACGAACCGGGCGCACTTTCCCGGGTCGTCGGGCTCTTTTCAGCCCGCGGCTACAGCATCGATTCTTTGACCGTCGCCCCGACGGAGGATAAAAGCGTTTCACGCATGACCATCGCCAGTATCGGCAACGACGAACTGATTGAGCAGATCACGAAGCATCTGAATCGTCTGATCGAAGTCATTAAGGTGGTGGATTTAACCGAAGGGGAATACGCCGAGCGCGAGCTTATGCTGATTAAGGTCAGAGCGCTGGGCAAGGACCGCGAAGAGATGAAGCCTCTGAATGATATTTTCAGAGGCAGAATTATCGATGTGACCGATAAGACTTATACAATTGAGCTCACGGGAAATTCTGAAAAGCTCGACGCCTTCATTAAGGCGGTCGACCCCGAATCCGTCTTGGAAATGGTTCGCACCGGCTCCTGCGGAATCGGCCGTGGCGATAGAATACTGAAACTGTAACGAATTGACTTACCTAAGGATTAAGTCACTTATTAAAGAGGAAAAAAATGAAAGTTTATTACGATAAAGACGCAGATCTTTCTCTTATCAAAGGCAAGAAAGTCGCAATCATCGGCTACGGCTCTCAGGGCCACGCCCACGCTCTGAATCTTCACGATTCCGGCGTTGATGTTGTCGTCGGCGTTCGTCCGAACGGCGCTTCCTGGAAGAAAGCTCAGGCTGCCGGCCTGAAAGTTGCAAGCATCGAAGATGCAACAAAAGACGCCGATGTCGTCATGATCCTTCTTCCGGACGAATTTATCGCCGATGTCTACAAAAAACAGGTTGAACCGAACCTGAAGGAAGGCGCTGCTCTGGCTTTCGCTCACGGCTTTAACATCCATTACGGTCAGGTCACTCCGAGAGACGATCTTGACGTTTGGATGGTTGCTCCGAAAGCTCCGGGACACACAGTTCGCCGTACATACACCGAAGGATCCGGCGTTCCTCAGCTGATTGCTGTTTATCAGGATAAATCCGGCAAGGCCCGCGAAGTCGCCATGTCTTACGCTGCCGCCAACGGCGCCGGCAAAGCAGGCATCATCGAAACCACATTCAAAGAAGAGACCGAAACCGACCTCTTCGGCGAACAGTGCGTTCTCTGCGGCGGTATCGCTGAACTCATCAAGATGGGCTTTGAAACTTTGGTTGAAGCCGGCTACGCTCCCGAAATGGCTTACTTCGAATGCTGCCATGAAATGAAGCTGATCGTTGATCTGATTTATGAAGGCGGTCTTGCCGACATGAACTACTCGATTTCCAATAACGCTGAATTCGGCGGCTATGTCACCGGCCCGCGTGTTGTTGCCGATGAAGCCCGCGCCGCTATGCGTCAGGCTCTGAAGAACATTCAGAACGGTTCCTACGCTAAGGAATTCCTCCTTGAAAACAAGGTCGGCGCTCCGATGCTTCGTTCTATCCGTGCTCAGACTGCGGCTCATCCGATTGAAGTCGTCGGCGCTCGCCTGCGCGGCATGATGCCCTTCATCTCTGCTCATCGTCATATCGACCGCAGCAAGAACTAATCAAAGGCGTTTTGCTTAAATAAAAAATCAGCGGCCCAACGAGGCCGCTGATTTTTTGGAATGAATTGAGCGTTATTCCAAATTCTGAATTTGCTCACGCATCGATTCAATCACCAGTTTCAGATTGACGGAGGTCTGCGTCATATCAATAGAAGCGGCTTTGCTTCCAAGCGTGTTGGCCTCACGATTTAATTCCTGCATTAAAAAGTCGAGTCTGCGTCCGACTGCGCCGCCTTTGTCTAAAACACGGCGAACTTCGCGCACATGGGTGCGAAGCCGCTCCATCTCTTCATTAACGTCAATCTTGATGCCGTAAAGCGTCACCTCCTGACGAATGCGGTCGTTGATTTCCTCTTTGGAGATCTGGCTGTTTTCCGAAAGTGTTTGCGTGAGCGCCTCATCAAGCCGCTCGACAAGCTTCTCTTTCATGGTGTGAAGAATCAGAGGAATTTTCGGTTCAAGCTCATCGACCAGCGCGTCGATCTGTCCGCAGTACTTCAAAAGAACGTTCTTCAGGGCTTCGCCTTCGCGCAGGCGGCTCTCCTTAAAGAGCTGCAGACAGTCGCGAACACCGGCCAAAATCGATTCTTCAAATTTTTCTTTATCCGTTTCGGGAGTTTCCAGAATTCCTTCAAACTGCAGAATGGCCGTTACGGATAATTTGGCCGCGTTAGGCGCCAGCGCAAGTACCTGCTCCTGCATGGAAAGAAGTTTAGAAAGCGCCTGTTCGTTGATATGAGAAGCGCTGATCGCGGAGGAAGCCGTAAGATTAAAGCGAACTTCAACTTTGCCTCTGGCGACGGTCGAGGCGACTAATTCGCGAATTTTAGGCTCAAACGGCCGAAACTCTTCCAGGCATCTGAAGCTGAAATCTAAAAAACGTGAATTGACAGAGCGGACATCAATATTTAATTCGCCAAGTTCGGTCTGAATCTTGACGTTTCCGTATCCTGTCATGCTGGAAACTGTACCCATGAAATTCTCCCAAACGGAAGCGCTGAAAAAAGTCGCTTCCTAACATTAGGTATGCATTGTAATCTCGCGGAGCGGTTAAAGGACCTTTTGTACCAGCTTTAGGGAGCCGTCAGTCGATGACGCGCGAGGCCTATAATGTCCGCAGCAGATAAGCGGCGTTTGCACGCGATACATTATCCGGAGAAAACAATGACCGAAGAGCTTCAGCTGAGACCGAGCGGAAGGAACCCATCCGAACTCCGTTCCGTTCGAATCACGCCAAACTGTAATAAATACGCGGAAGGATCCTGTCTGATCGAGATGGGGGATACGAAAGTCATCTGCACGGCAAGCGCGGATTTTCGCATTCCGTCCTGGATGGCCGAAAGCGGAAAAGGGTGGGTTACCGCTGAGTACGGCATGCTGCCGAGAGCGACCGGCACGAGAAACGACCGCGAGGCCGCTAAAGGAAAACAGAGCGGCAGAACTCAGGAGATTCAGAGACTCATCGGCCGCTCTCTGAGGGCGGCGGTTGATCTCTCAAAACTCGGCCCCATGACGCTGAAAATCGACTGTGATGTGATCCAGGCTGACGGAGGAACAAGATGCGCCTCTATCACCGGCGCCTATGTCGCGCTAGCGCTCGCTGTCGCAAAACTGCAGAAAGAGGGGCGCTTTGAAGAAAATCCGCTTTCCGCTCAGGTGGCGGCGCTCTCCGTGGGCATCTACAACGGTACTCCGGTCTGCGACCTTGACTATATCGAGGATTCTCACTGCGGAACGGATATGAATGTCGTCATGACAAACCAGGGCGGATTTGTAGAACTGCAGGGGACCGCCGAAGGTCGAGTCTTTACCCGTCAGGAGCTGAATCAGCTGCTCGATCTGGCCGAGAACGGTCTCTCTCAGCTTTTTGAATACCAGAGAAGCGCTATTGAAGAAGGAAAAGCCGCCAATGAATAGAAAGATCGTACTTGCAAGCAATAACAAGAAAAAAATGAAAGAAATGCAGGAGCTGCTTGCTCCGATGGGTGCCGAAGTGATCGCCCAGGGATCGCTAGGCATCCCGGCTGCGGAAGAACCCTTCTGCACATTTATGGAGAACGCGCTCGCCAAGGCACGCCACGCCGCAAAGCACAGCGGTCTGCCTGCGATCGCGGATGATTCCGGTATCTGTGCGGACGCATTAGGCGGCATGCCGGGTGTTTACAGCGCGCGATATGCGGGAGAGCCTTCGAATGATGCGGCAAACAACGCCAAACTCGTGAACGCGCTCAAGGGACACACTGATCGAAGCGCGCACTACGTATGCGTGCTCTGCGCGGTACGTTCTGCGGATGATCCGGAACCGCTGATCGCGATTGATTTCTGGGAAGGAGAGATCGCTGAAGAGCCCAAAGGCGAGGGCGGCTTTGGATATGATCCTTATTTCATCGTGGGTCCTGACGGCAGACGAGCTGCCGAGATGAGCGCTGAGGAAAAGAACACGGTGAGCCATCGCGGCAAAGCGATGCGCAGGATGAGCGAGCTTCTGCAGCGCCGCTGGGGTTGGAAGTTTTGAAGCCGATTCCTCTTTCTCTGTACATCCATTGGCCCTGGTGCCTGAAAAAATGTCCGTACTGTGACTTTAATTCACACGGGGTCAAAGGCGAAATATCGGAGCAGCGCTACACCGAGGCGATCTGTCGTTCCATGCGCGAACAAGTGCAGTTTGCTGCAGACAGACCTCTGGAAACTGTCTTCTTCGGAGGCGGCACGCCCTCTCTGATGTTGGCAGAGTCTCTGGAGAAAATTCTGGCCTGCGCTGATGAGACCTTCGGACTGGTGAGCGGCGCGGAGATTACGCTTGAATCCAATCCGGGAACATTTGAACTCGCTAAATTCAAAGACTTTAAATCAGCCGGCGTCAATCGGCTTTCTCTTGGCGTGCAGAGCTTTGAAGATCAAAAGCTTCGCTCGCTCGGCCGCGTGCACAATGCTCGGGAAGCCAAGGAAGCGGCGCTCGGAGTGCGCGAAATTTTTGACAACTTTAATCTCGACCTGATGTTCGGTCTGCCGAATCAAAGCTTGGAAGATCTCAAACAGGAACTGGCCTTTATCGCGCAGATTGATCCGCCGCATCTGTCCTATTACCAGCTGACTCTGGAGCCGAATACTTATTTTGCTAAATATCCGCCCGAAGGAATTCCTAATGAAGACACACTCGAGGATATGACCGAACTTATCGCGCAGTACACGACCGATCTCGCGCTTGAGCATTACGAGGTATCCGCATATGCCAAAAGCGGTCATCGGTGCCGGCATAACCTGAATTACTGGGGTTTCGGAGACTATCTTGCGGTCGGTCCGGGAGCGCACGGCAAGTACAGCCACGATAAAGAGATTCATCGCTTTTATAACTACAGGGATCCGGCGCGCTGGCTCCTCTGTCAGAACCGCGGAGAATCATTTGTCTCGCATACTGAAAAAGTTCCTTCTGAGGCGATTCCGTTTGAATTCATGCTGAACGTACTCAGACTTCGGGATGGGGTGCCGAGAGATTATTGGGAGCAGCGGGCGTTTGTCAGCTGGTCTGAAGTCGAGCCCGTTTGGCGAGTCCTTGAAAAGGACGGACTTGTTGAAGATCCTAAAAAGCGTATTTGCTGTACCGAAAAAGGGTGGCGGTATCTGAATGAGGTGCTGGAAGCTTTTTTGTGATGCACTAAATAAGCGCGCATCAAAAAAGTGCAGAAAAATCCGCATAAAGCACCAAAAAAGTGCATTATGGTGGAGATTTTCCAAAAACAGGAATAGACGCAGGGGAGCGGGCGTGATTTTTAGCGCGTCTTTTTTGGCACGCTTCTTGCTTATTCACCGGTGAAAACCAATTTATTCTTAGTTCTACCGATCTAAAGGAGATATCATGGCTAAGTCCATAGAAGATGTCATGCAGATGCTGACAGAAAACGACGTTAAGTTCGTTGACCTTCGATTTACAGATTTTATAGGCAAAGAGCAGCACGTTTCCGTTCCGGTGTCCGCTTTTGATGAAGACAAATTTGAGGAAGGCCATGCTTTTGACGGCTCTTCCATTACCGGCTGGAAGGGCATCGAAGCGAGCGACATGCTGCTGATGCCGCAGCCCTCAAGCGCACGCATGGATCCTTTTGCCGACGAAGGGCAGGAAACCCTGATCCTGACCTGCAGTGTTGTCGAACCTGCGACCGGCAAAGGCTATGACAGAGACCCGCGCAGCATCGCCAATCGCGCTGAAGCCTATCTGAAGAGCACCGGCATCGGCGATACCGCGTTCTTCGGCCCCGAACCCGAATTCTTTATTTTCAACGGCGTCAGCTGGGGCTGTGATATGAACCGCAGCTTCTTCAAGATCGAGTCCGATGAGGGCTTCTGGTCGAATGCCGACTCAATGGACGGCGCAAACGGCGGCCATCGTCCCAGAGTCAAAGGCGGCTATTTCCCGGTTGCTCCGGTGGATTCTTTAAACAGTGTCCGCGCCAGTATGTGCCTGCTTCTTGAACAGCAGGGTGTTCCCGTTGAGGTCCACCACCATGAAGTCGGCGGATGCGGTCAGTGCGAAATCGGTACTCTGTTCAGCACACTTACCGAAAGAGCCGACTGGACTCAGATTCTCAAGTACACCGTTTGGAACGTCGCAGCCGCCTACGGTATGACAGCAACCTTCATGCCCAAACCCGTCGTTGGCGATAACGGCTCCGGCATGCATGTTCATCAGTCCATTTGGAAGGACGGCAAGAACCTCTTCGCAGGCAACGGTTATGCAGGTCTCTCTGATCTCGCCCTTTATTACATCGGCGGCGTGATCAAACATGCCCGGGCTCTGAACGCGATTACCAATCCGACCACCAACAGCTATCGTCGTTTGGTTCCGGGTTTTGAAGCTCCGGTTAAGCTCGCTTATTCCGCACGCAACCGTTCCGCCTCTTTGCGTATCCCGTATGTGGCCAGCGAAAAGGCCCGCCGCGTTGAAGTTCGCTTCCCGGATCCGATGGCTAACCCCTATCTTGCCTTTGCCGCTCTGCTGATGGCCGGTATCGACGGTATCCAGAACAAGATCCATCCGGGCGAAGCCGCAGACAAGAATCTTTATGATCTTCCGCCTGAAGAAAACGCGAAGATCCCGACCGTCTGCTCTTCTTTGGAACAGGCGCTTGACGCGCTTGCTGATGATCACGCTTTCCTTACTGCCGGCGGAGTGTTTAGCGAGGACATGATTGCCGCTTACATCGATATGAAGCGTCAGGAAGTCACTCGTGTTCAGATGGCTGTTACACCTGAAGAATACGATATGTATTACTCCCTGTAATAGGGTCTCTCCGTCGTGAAGACGGACAAAACGAAGACCGAGCGAGGTTGAGATGAGCTTAGATAAATTGGATTTTGAAAGTTTTGATCTGCTTCGGCTCGGTCTAATTGTTTGCGATGAAAACGCGCGGATTCTTTACGCCAATACCACCGTTCAGTTTTATCTTGGCCAGAGCGCGAAACTTCTCAAGGATCGGTCGATATATACCGTACTGCCGTGTGCGGAACCGTGGATTCAAAACTATTACAAGCGTCCGGATGTTTCGTATCTGGTGCAGTCGGAACTCTGCGAGATGCTTCGGCCGCCTAAAGAGCCGAAGCAGGTTTTTGTGACTTGCCATCCGATGGCCGACGATCCGCGCTATCTTTTTTTTGAGATTTCTCCGGCAGCAAAAGCGCTTCTGATTTCCCACGAGCGCCACATGAACGAACTGTCGGAAAATACACGCCGGCTGCTGCGCAATCTAGCGCATGAAATCAAAAATCCGCTCGGAGGCATCAGAGGTGCCGCTCAGCTCTTAGAGACCGAATTGTCGGATCCGGAACAGAAAGAATATACGGAAGTCGTGATTAGCGAAGCGGATCGTCTGCAGTCGCTCGTCGATAAGCTGCTTGCGCCGTATCGGCAGTCATATAATCCCGCGCCGACCAATGTTCATGAAGTACTTGAGCGGGTACGCCTGCTGGTGGAAGCGGAATTTCAGGACAGACTGCAGATTGTCAGGGATTACGACATCAGTGCTCCGGAAATTACCGCTGACCGAGGTCAGCTCACGCAGATTTTTCTGAATCTGATGCGTAATGCGGCAGAAGCGCTTTCGGTACGGATGTGGGAGGGAACGGCTGAGATTCGACTGAAAACGCGTGTGGTGCACCATGTTTCGATCGGCGAAGAAATTAAAAAAGCTGCGCTGAATATTCATGTTATCGATAACGGTGAGGGGATTCCGCAGGAGCTTTTGGACAGCATTTTCTATCCGCTCGTAAGCGGCAAAGAGAAGGGGAGCGGACTCGGGCTCTCATTGGTCCAATCGTTCGTAGAGCGGCACGGCGGAACTATATCCGTCAGCAGCGAGAACGGGAAGACGGATTTCAGCATTCTCTTTCCGCTGAACGCCCAATAACAAGAAAAACGAGTCACTCGGAGAACCAGAATGAAAGATATTTGGATTGCGGACGACGATCGATCTATTCGATGGGTTTTAGAAAAAGCGCTGAAAAAAGCCGGCCTGCCGTGCAGGACTTTTTCTGAAGCGGACTCACTTCTGCTGGCACTTAAAACAGAACAGCCCTCCGTCATTCTGAGCGATATCCGCATGCCGGGAAAGAGCGGTCTGGAAATGCTGACCGAGATCAAGCGCGATTATCCGAAGCTTCCGGTCATTATCATGACCGCGTTCTCGGATCTTGACAGCGCGGTATCAAGTTTTCAGAGCGGCGCTTTTGAATATCTTCCGAAGCCCTTTGATATTGATAAAGCGGTTGAGCTTGTCCGCCGCGCTTCTGAAGAAAACGCTTCCGAAGAAGCCGCGCCCGAGCAGCAGGTGTCCGAAATAATCGGTAAAGCGAGCGCGATGCAGGATGTTTTTCGCGCTATCGGACGCCTTTCGCACAGTAAAGCCACCGTCCTTCTGACCGGAGAATCCGGTGCCGGTAAGGAAGTGGTTGCCAGAGCGCTTCACAAGCATAGTCCACGAGCCAAAGAGGCGTTTATCGCGCTCAATATGGCGGCGATTCCAAGAGATCTGATGGAGAGCGAACTTTTCGGTCACGAAAAAGGAGCCTTCACCGGCGCCAACAGTGTTCGCCACGGACGGTTCGAACAGGCTGAAGGCGGCACACTGTTTCTTGACGAAATCGGCGATATGCCGGCAGAGCTTCAGACACGCCTGCTTAGGGTGCTTTCTGACGGATACTATTATCGAGTCGGCGGCCATCAGGCGCTTAAAGCCAACGTCCGCATCATTGCGGCGACGCATCAGAATTTAGAGAACATGGTGCATGAGGGACGCTTCAGAGAAGACTTGTACCATCGTCTCAACGTCATCCGTATTCGTCTTCCTCCGCTTCGGGAACGCAAAGAGGATATTCCGCTTTTGATCGCGCATTTTTTGAAAAAGTCCTCTGAAAGTCTGGATGTTGAACAGAAAATTATGACGGCCGAAGCGATGGACTTTCTGAAGGAATTCCCTTTCCCGGGCAATGTGCGCCAGTTGGAAAACCTTTGCAATTGGCTCGTTGTGATGGCGCCGTCCCAGCATATTCAGCTGAGCGATCTTCCTGCGGAGATTCTTCAGTCGGCTCCCGCTAAAGCGGTCTCAGCGGCTCCTCTTGTCGGCGGAACCTGGCAGGACGGTTTGAGGGCGGCAGTTGAGGCGAAATTGAAGGAAGAAACGCCGGACCTGATGAAAGAACTCACTGACGCCTTCGAAACGGCGGTTATTGAAACCGCGCTTGAATTCACACACGGTCGCCGAGTGGAGGCCGCCTCCAGACTTGGTATCGGGCGCAATACCATTACACGCAAGATTGCGGAATTAAATCTTAAAACTGAGGATTAAGACGCCTGCTATCATTGCGCCATGAATTTTGAGAGCGTAAATAACGAATTAGCCGCACTAGGCTGCAAACAGAGCCATATTGATGCATTCTGGCGCAATTGGTATCTCGGTCGTCCGCTGACACAGGCGAAATTTACTTTTCCGAAGGCGGCCGCTGAAGCGGCTGCAACCCTGGGAACCTGTTTGGCTCAGGTTCTCATGCCCGACAGCGACGATTATCTCGGAGAAAATGGCGCGAGAGCCGTGCTGAGAGCCTCTGACGGTCAGCTGATCGAATCAGTGCTGCTTCCGAGAGACGGAGTCTGCATTTCAACGCAGGTCGGCTGCGCGGTCGGCTGCCGCTTTTGTATGACCGGGCGCTCCGGTCTCGTTCGTCAGCTTTCCGATATTGAAATCGCAGCGCAGGTGGTCTACGCCAAGAGCCGGCAAAAAATCTCTAAAGTCGTGTTTATGGGGATGGGCGAGCCTTCGCATAATCGCAGAAATGTTCTGTCCGCGCTTGACCATATTACTCGCTACGCCGGAATCGGTTACAAGGAGCTGGTCATTTCCACTGTTGGGGACAGACGGCTTTTTGAGGAACTCTCGCATAGGGAGATTAAACCCGCTCTTGCGATATCTCTGCATTCCGCATTTGATGAAAAGCGCCGTATGCTGCTTCCGAATGCGGCAGATCTGACGGTTAAAGAGATTCTTGACTTTGGCAAAGAGTATGCGCGACTGAGCAAATATCCGATTCAATATCAGTGGACGCTGATCCGAGATCTTAACGACGGTACTGATGAAATCGATCAGCTCGCTTCACTCTGGGACGGTCAGTTTGCGGTTCTCAACATGATTCCGGTCAATAAGATTGACGACAGTCCCTATGATCGGCCTGATCCCGATCGGATTGAGGCGCTTAAAGCCGCCTGCAGATCCTTTCATATTCTGCTGAAGTTCCGGGATTCCGCTGCTCAGGACGTGGACGGCGGCTGCGGACAGCTCAGAGCTCGCGCAATGCGCGAAAAACAGAAAGCGGTCCGCGACGGGACCGCTGTGATTCAGATTAAAGATCTAAAGTAAGCGTAACGGGCGCATGATCGCTCGGCCGCTCGTTGGCGCGGACATCCTTGTGGATGACAACGCCGAGATTTTTATCCCGAAGCGTATTCGAAATCAGGATATGGTCGATGCGAAGACCTCGGTTGCGCCGAAAGGCCATCATTCGGTAATCCCACCAGGAGTACGACTTCTCGGGCTGCTCAAAAGCGCGGAACGCGTCGGTGAGGCCGCAGTCGAGGAGCTTTTGGAAGGCTTCACGGCTCTGCGGCGCGCAGAGAACGCTGTCAGCCCAGGACTCCGGATCCCAAACGTCCCGATCTTCAGGCGCGATGTTGAAGTCGCCGAGCAGAACGAGGTTCGGGTAACGTTCCAGTTCAGAGGGCAGCCAGTCGGCAAGCGCTTTAAGCCAGCTGAGCTTATAAGGGAACTTTTCACTTTCAAGTGACTCACCGTTGGGAAAGTATCCGTTGACGATTCTCAGCTTAGAGCCGTTGACCATGACGCTGACCGCAATAAGGCGGCTTTGTTCATCTTCAAAGCCGGGGATATTGCGGATCTCTTCCGCGGCAATAAATTCATAGGGCTTGCGAAGCAGAGCGGCAACGCCGTTGTAAGTCTTCTGACCGAACGCGTCGATCTCATAGCCCGCCTCGTTTATTGCGGCGCGGTCAATGGCTGATTCCTGCATCTTCAGCTCCTGAAGGCAGAGCACATCGTCTTTGCGGTCCGCTAAATAGTCCAGCACCTGAGGCAGACGCACTTTTAGAGAGTTGACATTCCAAGTCGTGACGGAGAAACTCATTTTTCCTCCAGCAGACCGTACTGACGCAGCAGCGCGTCAACGGAAGGTTCACGGCCGCGGAAAGCGACAAAGCTTTCGATTGCTGGACGGCTTCCGCCGCGCGAGAGAACTTCATCGAGCCACTTTGTTCCCACTTCCGGATTAAAGATGCCTTTTTCTTCGAATAAAGAGAAGGCGTCCGCGGAGAGGACTTCAGCCCATTTGTAGCTGTAGTAGCCTGCGGCATAGCCGCCCGCGAAGATATGAGAGAAGGAGTTGGCAAAGCGGTTGTACTGCGGCGGGAAGACAAAGGAAACTTCCTTGCGGACCTCACGAATCAGCTTTTCTACCGTGTCTTTATGCGGATGCTCATCCATGTGGAGCAGCATGTCAAAAAGGGCGAATTCAATCTGACGGACGTTCGCCATGCCCGCTTCGAAGTTCTTGGATGCGACAAGCTTGTCAAAGAGCGCGCGCGGCATTTTCGCATGGGTTTTGACATGCGAGGAGATGGTCTGCATCACGTCCCAGTTCAGCACAAAGTTTTCCATGAATTGGCTCGGAAGCTCAACCGCGTCCCATTCAACTCCGCTGATACCGGAAACCGCGAGTTCCGTCTGACGGGTGAGCATGTGATGCAGGCCGTGACCGAATTCATGGAAGATGGTTTCCACATCGTTGAGCGTCAGCAGTGAAGGCTGAGCGCCAACCGGCGCGGAGAAGTTGCAGACCAAATAAGCGACCGGCGTTTGGATGGCTCCGTTATCAAGCAGACGGCGGCTTCTGAGATCATTCATCCAGGCGCCTCCGCGTTTGCCGCTGCGCGCATACAGGTCGGTATAGAAGCCGGCGATTTCATTGCCGTTCTTATCCGAGATTGCATAGTATTTCACGGCAGGATTCCAAACCGGAACATTCTTTTGCGCGATCTTGATGGAGAACATTTTCTCTACTAAGGAGAACATTCCGGAGAGGACCGCGGGTTCAGGGAAGTACTGCTTGACTTCCTGTTCCGAGTAAGAGTACTTGGCTTCGCGAAGCTTTTCACTGACGTAGCTGTAATCCCAAGGATTAATTTGGTCCATGTTCAGTGTCTGTGTACCAAAGCGGATCAGTTCTTCCATGTCCTTGAGCGCGGCGGGTTTCGCTTTTGCGGCAAGCTCTCTCAGGAATTTGACAACCTGTTCGGGTGTGTCCGCCATTTTTCTGACAAGGGACACCTGAGCGTAGTTTTTATAACCGAGCAGATGAGCTTCTCTGACTCTGAGCTCAAGCAGACGCGTCATGACAGGCGCATTGTCTTTTCCTGCGGGAGAAAACTCAGAGGCGCGGGTCGTATAAGCGTGATAAAGCTCTTCACGAAGTGAGGAGTCATCTGCGTACTGCATGATTGGCAGATAGTTCGGCATGTGCAGCGTGATCTTATAGCCTTCGGTTCCTTCGGAAGCCGCCTGCTGCGCAAAAAGCGCTTTTTCGCCTTCGGGGATGCCGCGCAGCCGATCTGTATCTTTAGGCAGATAGATTGCGAAGTCGTTGGTGCAGTCCAAAAGATTTTCAGAGAACTTTTGGCTGAGTTCGGCTTCTTCAGCGCTGATCTTTGTCATTTCCTTCTTGCCGGCCTCATCGAGTTCGGCGCCCGAAAGCACAAACCCTTCGATTTCCCGATCAATGATTCTGCGGCGAGCGGCGCTGAAGGATTTGAATGCGTCTTCAGCCTTCAGCGCTTTATATTTGGCGTAGAGCTCTTCATTTTGGCCGATTTCCGAAAAGACAGCGGAGATCGGAGCGAGAAGCTCATTGACGATCGCGCGCAGCTGAGGCGTGTCTTCCACGCTGTTGAGGTGAGAAATGGCGGACCAGACAAAGCTTAGGTTTTCCGATGCGTCGTCCAGCGGTTTGACGACATTGTCCCAAGTCGCGGGTTCAGTATTTTGCGTGACGGCGCTGACGGTCTCTTTTAATGTATTGATGAGCGACAGAACGGCCGGCTTAAAGCTTTCCTGATTTAAATTCGGGAAGTCGATAAATTTACTTTTATCCTCAATAATCGAGAGAATATCAATACGATCTGACATTAAATTCTTCCTTACAGGTTAAAACGGTTCTCGAAGGCGCGCATGGTATTGTCTAAGAGCATTGCGATGGTCATCGGACCGACACCGCCCGGAACCGGCGTAATAAAGCCCGCGACACGAGCAACAGCTTCGATATCGACGTCACCGCAGAGTTTTCCTTCCTGATTTCTGTTCATGCCGACATCAATCACGACGGCGCCGGGCTTGACCATGTCATCGGTCACCAAACCGGCTTTGCCCACGGCGGATACGATAATGTCGGCATTTTTCGCGAGTTCCTTAAGGTTTTTGGTTCTGCTGTGCGCAACAGTGACGGTGGCGTTCTTCTCAAGGAGCATGAGGGCCATTGGTTTTCCGACAATGTTGCTGCGTCCGATCACCAATGCGTTTGCGCCCTCGAGCGGGCATCCGACGGACTCAAGCATTTTCATGACGCCGTGCGGCGTGCAGCAACGAAAGCCCTTCAGCCCTGTCACTAGCGCGCCCATATTTTCGACATGGAAGCCGTCCACATCCTTTTCCGCGGCGATGGATCGGATGACTTTCTGTTCGTCAAAGCCTTTAGGCAGCGGAAGCTGTACCAAGATGCCGTCGACTGAGTCGTCTTCGTTCAGTTCTTTGATGAGAGAGAGCAGTTCGGCCTCTGAAGCGTCTGCGAGCAGGCGTTTTTCCAAAGAGGTGATGCCGGTGTCGAGGCAGGCTTTGATTTTATTGCGTACGTAAATTTGGCTTGCGGGGTTGTCTCCGACAAGAATTACGGCAAGGCAGGGCGGTCTCGGCGCGTCAGTGAAGTTTTGGATTTTACTGCGGATTTCCTGTCGAATACCGGCAGCGAGCGCTTTTCCGTCAATGATGTTGGCAGACATAAGTTCCCCGAATAATTTGATTTGAAACTTAGAAATATATCAATAAAAAGAAGAAAGGAAGGCCGAAGCCTTCCCTTTTGAGTTTCTTTAGCGACAGAACATTAGTTCATGTTGTTGTCTTTCAGCGGGGTGCGGTTTGCATTCATCACCACACGCATCAGATCGGCAACCGTACCGGAATTTGTCTTATCCATAATTGAGGCGCGATGCGCTTCAACGGTCTTGATGGAAATGCCGAGGTCGGCAGCGATCTGTTTGTTCAGGCGGCCGCTGACAATACGTTCAAGAACGTGCAGTTCACGCGGTGTCAGCTTGCTGAGAAGTGCGTCGTTGAGCGAGCGCTTTTCAGCTTTAAGTTTGCGCTGACGGGCTTCCTGAAGCATTCTTTCGATTAAGGAGCGAAGCGCTGCCTGATCGAACGGTTTTTCAATGAAGTCCACTGCACCCTTTTTGAGAGTGGAGACTGCCATGGATACGTCGCCGTGACCCGAGATGAAGATAATCGGAATATCGCATTTGCGGGCGATCAGATGTTCTTGTACTTCTAGTCCGCTCATGCCCGGCATTCTGACGTCTAGTACGAGAACAGCGATGGCATTCGGATCGAATTTGGCCAAGAACATTTCTCCGCTTTCGAAGAGCTCAACTCGATAGCTGGACGCTTCGAGCAGCCACTTCAGCGAATCACGGACGGCCTCGTCGTCTTCAACAATGTAAACGACGCTGGCAGTGTCCGGTGAATCCGGAGTAAAGGATTTCGAGGTCATTTGAATCATCATGTACCTTCCACAATAAATTATTTTGCGTTAAATCTGTTAACCGATTGAATCAAATTCAATCACACACCACATATAGTAATTATATGCGCAAATCACACCCCTGAGAAGTATCTATATCGGGGGTGAAGCTATTCTTTACAAATTCACCTGGGAACTATACCTTAGCTAAAACTAAGTAAGAATTATTACATATTTTTACAGGTGATAACCCGAATTCGACTATTTTAACGGATTTCCTAAAAAAATCACCTCCGTTTCCAAAGAAAGCGGGGGTGATTAAATATTAAGAAGCAATTCTTTTCTAAGTTTTCTTACCGGGCTGTCAGCTGCAGATTTTTAGATCAAAAACGAAGACAGTACCGCCGCCCTCATTATCTCTGACTCTAAGCCGTGTGTTGTGTGATTCGGCGATGGTTTGGCAGGTGGACAAACCGAGACCCAGCCCGTTCTTTTTGGTTGAGAAGAACGGTGTAAAGAGGCTGGCTTTCATCGTGTCGCTGATGCCGGGACCGTGGTCGGCGACCTGAAGTTCCACTTCGTTGGCGCCGACTTTGGCGATAACCGCGATGGTTCGGTCTGTGCAGCCCGCTTCCAGAATCGCTTCGGCCGCGTTGCGGATCAGGTTCATGAGAATCTGCATGATCTGTACCGGGTCGCAAAGAACATTGGGGAGAACCTTCGGCAGTTCATAGATAATGCGAATACCGGCGTACTTTTTCTCAATCAGCTTGCCGAGCTCCTGAGTGTCATTGATGACATTGGCGAGCGGCACATTTTCGAGTGTCGTCGGTCTGCGTTTGGCGAATGCGCGGATGTTTTTAATAATCTTGTCGATGCGTCCGGCCTGATTCGCAATCTTTTTATAGATCTCGAGGACTTGTCCGCGGTTGACCTCAGGAGCGTTCCCGATAACTTCAATAGCGGTGTTGGCATAGGCCGTAATCGCCGTGAGCGGCTGATTAATTTCATGCGTAATCGTAGAGGCCATTTCACCGAGAGTAATCAGACGAGAAGAATTTTCCATTCGGTTGGTTTGATCTTCCAATTCTTTTTCGTTGATTTTTCTCTGCGTGATGTCCTGAGCAGACTGCAGCGTCACGTGAGAGCCGCCGGGC
Source organism: Parasutterella muris (assembly GCF_943193095.1). Classification (NCBI taxonomy): domain Bacteria; kingdom Pseudomonadati; phylum Pseudomonadota; class Betaproteobacteria; order Burkholderiales; family Sutterellaceae; genus Parasutterella; species Parasutterella muris. Next base: position 64,241 of record NZ_CALPCV010000011.1, read on the forward strand.
AGAGTGACTCTGGCCTCTGTAATTCTGAACCAGCGCTCAAGGGAATCAACCCAAACTTCGGCCTCTCGGCTTCCCTGCGGATTAAACGGAATTTTGCAGGCGCGGGAGATCGCTAGGTGGCCGTCAGCGGTGTTGCCGAGCTGCTCGGTGTAGTGATCGTTATGAATCCCGAGCATGGTTCCGGTCGGCTTGTGGCTCACAACTGAAATACAGGACATTACGGAATTCAAAAGTCTCTGGTAGGAAGCGATCGCGTCGTTGGTGAGGTTCATCGACTGAGACTCAATCGTATTGTCCCGCATCATATAGATCCAGCCGATGTGTTCGTTGTAAGACGAATAAAAAGGCGTGGCAAGCAGCAGCACATTGAGCTGTTCATCGTCTTTGTGGCGAACGAGCAGATCAAAGCGGTAGGGAAAAGCTGCCGGATCGAGTTTAGAAGGATCGCCCAGCAGAGTCGCAGGCAGGACTGAAGTATCCGCCCAGAAAGGATAGGGCGGCGTTTTACCCTGCAGTTCATCTTCAGAGTAGCCGGTAATCACCTGAGCGGCCGGGTTGGTGTAAACGATCTTATTCTCCAGATCCGTAATCACGATCGCCGAGCTGATCGAATCTTCGATGGAGCGCCGCAATTCGAGTTCGCGGTTGGCTCGATCCAGATCCGCCTGGTTTTTACGCATCTCTTTATTCAGGAAAAAGAGCGAGATCAGAAGAAAGAGCATCAGCGCGCCGAGCCAATAGATCAGCGGACTGGCAAAGATTAGGGGACTTTCAACGATATTGCAGCCGTAGAGCTGGATCGAGGGCGGCAGGGGGTCCGCTGCGCGGACATAGCTCGGAATGGTGTAGTCATCCGGCGGGTTGTAGGCCGCCCGACCGGCAATTTCCTCGGTTCCGTGCAGCAAGGAGAATTCATAATCGGCTCTGAGAGAGGAGGGCGTTGATTCTTCAAGCAGCTTATTCAGAGAGATTCGGCTCAGGAGCGCATAGCTTTTATCTTCAAGCGTGAACGGGTAGACGATTACCACGGAGGGCGACGTTGAATCTCCCGGCGTGAACCAGAAGGAAGAGATGGAAACTCGGTTTGAGAGAAACGCGTCCGCGATCGCGTCCCGTACAACCTGCGGGTAATCCAAATAGTTGTACTGACGCAGTTCTCTTTTTCCCAAGCGGGGGTTCACCATGGATTCGATGCCTTTGCCGCTTGGTTCGATCAGTCGGATCAAAGTGATTTCCGGGTTGCTGTTGAGCAGCTCCCGAGAGAATTTGTTCAGAACCGCCGCAGTATTTCCGTCCAGTTCCAGCCGCTCGATAAGGCGCGCCATGGAGGCGGAGCTGGCGCGAAGACGCATTTCGATATTGTCTGCGACCTTTGCGGTGCTTTTCATCAGATTGGTTCTGAGGATGGCTTCGTTATTGGAGCGGACATTGAGATAAAAAGCCGCGAAGATAACGATCAGAAGAACCGCGATCGCCCAAATAAAAGGGGTAGTTCCGTTCGGTAAGTTTGAATGGCTGCGCAACCCTGCAAAGGAAGCGGTAAAACGCTCTAATAGATCATTGTTCTGAGACAAGTTTTTTTGCTGAGCCATAGTTAGTTAAAACGAACCGTTGGGAAAAGAAAACAGACAAATTATCAATGTCTATTATGACACTGTTCGATGTGCGCAAAGATTGTCCGGTGAATTTGCGTACTCAAACAAAAATAATCTGAGTACAGAATAAGTTGAGTTTGGACCGATACAATAATCAAGTCGAGATGATTGTTAGGTTTTTTAGGATAAGGATATGGACCTGCAGAACGAATTAAAGCAAAAAGCGGCCGCAGCTGCCTTGGAATATGTGAAAGAGGGCGAATACCTCGGAGTGGGCACGGGATCAACGGTTAGCTTTTTCATTACCGAGCTGGCGACTTCCGGTAAACGAGTCAAAGGCTGTGTTTCGAGTTCGGAAGCAACTACCCGACAGCTTTTAGCTTATGGAATTCCGGTTTGTGATTTAAATGACATTGTCGGAACAATTCCTGTCTATGTTGACGGCTGTGATGAAATTGACGGTAATTTCTGCATGATCAAGGGCGGCGGCGGAGCGCTTACCCGCGAAAAGATTTTGGCGGAGGCCTCCGATATGTATGTCTGCATTGCAGACGCTTCGAAAGAGGTTAAACAGCTTGGCAAGTTCCCGCTTCCGCTGGAAGTCATTCCGATGGCAGTGTCTTCTGTCTGCCGTGCGATGGAAGAGCTTGGCGGTCATCCGACGGTTCGCGATATGGTTACCGACAACGGCAATAATATTGTTGATGTTCACGGTCTGCAGATTAAGGAGCCGACTCGTTTGGAGGCTGCGATTAACCAGATACCGGGCGTTGTGACCTGCGGTATTTTCGGAAAACGCGGTGCGGATGTGCTGCTCATCGGTACACCTGAGGGTGTCCGTACACTGAAACCGAAAAAAGGATTTTTTTCAGGCCGTCAGAAGTAATTTCTGAAAGAAAAAAGCCCGGAATAGTACTGTTTTCGGGCTTTTTCCGTTTTTGAGACCATATAAACGGTCCCGGTTATTCTCTTAGAACTGCCGGATTAATCGTTTAAGAAATATTCGACGGTTGTGACTACGCGGACATTTTTGATAAAGGGCGTGTTTTCGTCTCTGTCCGTGATGGTGAAGACGCCCTGATTCGCCCTGCGGATTTTTCCGAGCTTAGAGCCCGAATCGTCTGCAAACTTTTGGGCTGCCGCCTTAGCGTTCTTCGTCGCTGATTCGATCATTTCCGGTTTAATTTCATTCAGACCGGTAAAACTATAGGCGGTCATGTAGCTGTAATCACTGCTGAGGGCGACGCCTTTTTTCAGCAGTTCGCGCTGCGTCACGGAAAGTTTGCGGATGGTATCTACCTTATCGGTAGAAACCGTGACGACCTGAGTCAGGATATAGCGGTAAGGGCGTGTTCTGCCGTCGTAAGAGTTTGCCAGGGTGTCCTGAACTTTAGGAGACGCGAGTGTGATTTCGCTTTCGTCGATACCGTTGTCCTTAAGAAACTTTAGAACCAGATTTTGTTTTTCTTCAAGCGCATCATAAGCGGCGGCGAGTTCATTTCCCATTTCTGTGAAACTGAGGGGCCAAATAACATGCGTGGCCTTCACTTCCTTTTCGCTCAGGCCCTTGACTGTCACAATTCGATCTTTATTCAAGAAGGCAGTCGCTGCGTCTCCGAGCTGGTTTCCGAGGAGTGTGACACCACCGATAAAGCCGGCGGCCAAAATAATTGAGGGGATGAATCTGTTGTTCATAAATGAGTTTTCCTCTTTTAGCTGGCTAAAGCGTTTTTGATAGCAGAACCGACAGCGGCTGCAGACATCGGATTCTGACCTGTAATGACTCTGTCATTGACGACGCAGTGGGTTTGGAAATTATCGGATTTTTCAAAATGCGCATGTTGAGCTTTCAGTTTTGTTTCCAAAGAGAAAGGCACGACATTTTTCAGGTTAACAGCTTCCTCTTCGGAATCGGTGAAGCTATTAATCTTTTTGCCATTAATTAAATAGGTACCGTTTGGAAGTTTGATATTGATCAGTCCGGCCGCTCCGTGGCAAACGGAAGCAACCACGCCGCCGTTGGTATAAATTTTTGAAGCGATAGCCGCAAGTTCTTTATTGTCCGGGAAGTCCCACATTGCGCCGTGCCCGCCGGCGTAATAAATCTCAGCATATTCATCGGGTTTAATATCAGAAGGCTTCAAAGTGAAATTAATCTTCTTTTGATAGACCATATCCTGAGAAAACTCCTTGTTCACCGGATCGGACGGGTCGTCGCCCTCAAAAGCGCAAGCGCCGCCCTTCGGACTGACAAAGTCGATTTCATAGCCGGCATCTTTAAGAATTTTCCAAGGGTACGTTACTTCTGAAAGCCAATATCCTGTTTTCTTACCGGTTTTACCCAAATCCGAATGACTTGTAATCACGAAAAGGATTTTCTTATCTCTTTTCGGAGGTTCCTCTGCAGGGGCTAGCGCACCTTTATTTTCCGCCGCAAAGACCGGGCTAGCCACTGCGCCTGCTGCAATTACCGTTAATAGATTTCGTCTCTGCATCATTAGAGCCTGAAAATTAATTGATTTTCCGATTATAGGAATCTCTCAAGCTTTGGGACTTTTAAGGTCCGAAATTGGGACAACACATAGAAGAAAGTTTCATGATTTTGTAACGAATATCTCTAGTTAAAGGCCAAAGTGAGGTTTTAGAGTCTTATCTTCCTTACTTCTTCGTTATTCGCGGGAAGAGTTAGAGTGCATCCTGAATACCCAAAATTCTAGGAGTTATTTTCATAAATAGTCTCATATTTAATTTAACTAATTGATTTTATGACTATTTTTGGTAATGTAAGGATAGACTTTTTTAACTTCATAGACGATAACTTATTACCTATGAAAGAAACCAATCGCCCTACAAATATAGATAGTAAAACTCAGGAAAAGCCGTTCAAGAAAACTTGTTAACCCCTATAATTAAAGAAAGGGAGTTCCCGAAATGTCACTTATTGATGATTTTATGAATTCGATTATCGGGAAGATTTGGTGTGCCGGGATGCTCATTGTCGGCGTACCCCTTCTCGGACTGGTCGGGTATGGAACTATTTTGATTGGCTACGAGCTTATACAAGAAATTGAAGATCCTCTGTGGCGCGATTTAACTTATGCCTTGATTTTCGAAAGTTGCGTGATCGTATTTGTTGTCAAAACAACCTATATCAATTGGTTCAGGAAGCATCTTTGGAGGCTTCCTGAATTGAAGGACAAGAACCAATAACTCCTTGTTTAAGTATCTAAAGCCGCCTTTGAGCGGCTTTTTCTTTGGCTAAAACCATGCCGATACCTAAGACCAGAATTTTATCTAAGACCAGAATTTTATCCACATATGACAAAAAACCTCATGCAAGACCGAATGTCCGATGAGGTGTTTCTGTTTTAACTTCACTGAAGCAATTAACTTCAGGAGAGGTTGGCGCGCCAGGCAGGAGTCGAACCCACGACCACCTGGTTCGTAGCCAGGTACTCTATCCAGCTGAGCTACTGGCGCAACCGAGGAACGAACTATACCAGTCTTTTTTTATGTGTGCAAGTCGACAAAAACCATTTTGGGTGAATTTCAAAATAAGAAACGAAGCAGCATGAGTCGGAACGATCGGACCGTCCTTTCTGCCTAATACAACAGCCGAAGCCTATGGAATTAGTTCGTTGGGAGGGGGTTCTATCATGGGAAGGTTATGTCAGTTCTTGTCTGTACGACAGCCTATTTAAAGGCTATGACGGTAAGCCAAGATCCAGAAAGAGATTCTGAGAGCGCGAGGCGGGACTCCGGGCGCACAACACGTCATATCTCAGACTACCAACCGCAACTCATACAGCGCGCCGGCTCACGCTGCTCCATCTCAAACCCGCCCCACAGATAACCGGCTGCGAACGGGCCGAAGCAGTCTTGAAACGCTCTCAGAATCTCTGATCGCTTATGATACCGTTTTTGAGGAGGAAAATAAAAGGAACAAGGGAATCACCGAGTTTATTCTGCACAATAAGGAAGGTAACGAATAGAATAAGCTTGATTAAAAGCTTACAGACGACAAGTATTGCTATTTCAGAATGCGGGGGCCATTAAAACAGCATCGCTTTGATTTACCGCTTGTCTATCTTGCGCTTATCCCTGTTCGGTTTATATAGGTCGTGCCGAAAAAAGTCCCGTGCATGTGACTGCTGAGGAAATTTCCACTTGTCTTCGAGAGGCAAACGTTGCCCCACAACTGCTAAGTGAAGACAGCTCAGTCTTTGCAACTATGGAGCGATGGGGCAACCTCAGAAAGGGTCTTGAGCGGCAAAGGACTTCTGAGCTCGTAGAAATGATTAAAAAACATCAAAGGCACCGTCGATCTTAGAGGCTTGCGGATTAACAATGCTAAATAGGTTCTGTTCCTTGCAAGAGCTCGCTAGAAGTCTAAAGACAAAGTTCCAGGACTCTAACAGCGCAGTGCTGACTCTAAAGAGGTTGGATTTATTATGACGCAGAAATAATTCTTAAACTGCCCCCAACCTAAGTAACACAAGGGATAAAGGCTTTTTTATTTACGAGATTCTCCTAAAGACGGGGATGAGGTGTCTTAAACAAACTCAAATTTAGGAGAAAGGAAGCCTTCTAAATTGGCTGTTACCGATCCGGAAATCTCCATAATTAGAGGACTGCAGAGAGTTAAGGAAGTCTTAGAAAATAAGACCTTTCGCGCACCGTGTTGTTTGGAGTGGATCTTTGAGCGTCTGGGTCGATATTAATTATGGAAAGCACGGAGAGATTGTTGACGACTATTTTGGCACAAAAGGAGCAATGGGCGATTCTCATATTGTAGATAAAAGAAGTCTTGCAGAAGGTCTTAACCCAGAAGAGGTAGCAGAAGTACTAAGAAAGATGGTTAGGACACTAGCCAAAGGGCAAGCGAAGGAATCTCGATCAGGTGGCAAAGCAATTACCAATGATGGTTTTAGAGTGCTACTGTCCTGAAAAGGTGGGAACCACTACATTGTTTCAGCGTTCGGAAGAGTAAGAAGAGGGGAGGCTTCGCTCTCCGGCCCGTTGAACGCAGTTAATTCGACAAATGCCAATATGGACGCCCTTGGCAAAAGCGTACCCCTCATCGAAGAAAAGGAAAAGAACCCTTCTTCGACAGTAATAACTATCGCAGATCAAAAGCTTCTTTTCAAGGGGTAGAAAGAAAATCAGAGCGAACTCGATCCGAAAACACAAGAAACCTTAGATGGTATTAAACGCCGATAAGCTTCCTAAAAGGCTAAGTCGGACGTTGTCTAGACAGAGGGAAAAAGGCATCTAAAAAAGTGTCAATTAAAGAGGGCGAGTTCGAAGCACAAGGGAAAGTTAACTAAAACCCCGACGTTAGGAGAATAATTCTCTAATTTTTTGCAAGTTTCGCGTCTCTTTTTTGTTGCCTTCATTTATCTATGTTAAATATTGTCATTACCTAATTGAGAAGGACTGCTATGTTTATCGGTATCGTTACCGACGGCAAATATAAATTCGTCAAGCTTCTCGAGGGATGTAAGGACGAAAAAGGGAAGACAAGAACCCCTTTGGAAGACTCGAAGCTCTTCTCAAAGAGGATCTGGAAGCGGTTGATAAACTCAAAGCTAAGAACAATGGACGACACAAAGAAGAACTCGAGCTGCGGCAAAAGCGGCGTTGAAAAGATCTTGAAGAAATTTTGGCCTTCAACGGGAAGCTAATAACTAAGACTTTCTGAAAGAAAGTGGGTCGCCGAGCGGCAGATGCTCCTTTAGAAGGAACCCCTGCCTCTACGTCTGGAAACGACCTCGGTCTCTTTAAACCCAGTACAAGCCTAGCAAAAAAACTAAGAAAAGTCATTCACTTAAAAGAAGACGCGACAACAATTCGAAAGGCGTCTAAGTCATCTCTCACCGAAAAGCAAAAGGACCGAAATTTCAACGACGTTAGAAGAGGTCTCTTTAAATCTTGGGAAGTTGCCGTAACAAACCAGCTGCTGAACTCTGGTAAGGTCGTTATTTGCCGCTTTAACGAAGAATTCCTGGATAGGATGGTGGAGGACGAGTACGCCAATGATCCGTCTAAATCTAAGGAAGAAATTCGTCAGGAGCTTATAAATGAAGGCCTGGACTGAGGGACCAATGCTCTCTATGACGAAAAGACAGGAAAGGTCTATATCAACGGAGAAAACGTAGACGAAGGCGAAGCAGGGGCAGTTCTTGCTTATGAAATTGGTGTCCACGCTGCTAAAGATTCAGAGTTCAATGAGCTTATCGGTGGCATTGAAAACCGAGTTGAAGTTCTGATGAAAAAAGGGCTGAAGAGTAAGAAGCCCGCAGAAAGGAGATTCTGGGAAGATGTCAAACGCCGCATGGATGGCGCCAGAGTCTCGAACAACGAGGAAAGACTTGTGTACTTCTTGGAGGTTTATACCAAGAGAAACGATGTTGTTCCTCAATCCGAAAGATCGGTGTTTGATCAGATTGCTGGTGTGCTTAAAAATGGCTTTTCTTGGTATTAACCGCATCGACGAAAACAAGGCAGCTGAGCTTCTCTGAGACGTGGTGAGAGCCTATGCGGAAGAGTTTCAGAATAATTCAAATTTAAGAGGAAGGAAAGCTTCCAAGAGTACAGTCAAGGACAGTGGAGGAAAATATGCAAACCCAAACGCAGAAGATCACGCAAGATATGCACAACAGCTCAGACAAGAAGAGCCCCGAAGCCACAGAGAAGAGTTTGAGCAAAGAGGATTTGATAAGAAAACAACAAGTCTCCGAGGACAAGCAAAGGCCGCAAACTTTGGACGAGCTAACGCCGGAAAACTCCATAAAGTTCACGGAGATAGACGTAGAAATAGCTCGGGCCTTCGGGTTTCTGTAAGCTGGAAGGCTCCTGAGAAGTTAAAGTAGGTATACTCCCTTAATCGGATGGCAACACCGATATTCTTCAGTTGGATGGCTCACCCAAAAGCGCAGTTGATTTTCGCAACGCGATCTTAAACAGCAAAAAGACAATCCCTTTGCTGCGTCGGTTTACGCTTACGATATTCAAGACTACAAAAAAATGAAACTCTTCTTGAGTTTGATGTTGATTGATGCAGTGTGATGTAGGTAGGGGATGCAGAGTACTGGCGGAGAGGGGGGGATTCGAACCCCCGAAACCTTTAAAGGGTTTACACGCTTTCCAGGCGTGCGCCTTAAACCACTCGGCCACCTCTCCAAAAGAGAATGCGATTATATGGGATAAAAAAACGTTTGTCATCTCAAAAAGCTAATTTTTTTCAGATTTTTTATTTTTATTTAAAATAACTTTTTTTAAACAATAAGTTAAAAATTTTAATAGTTTAATTTTTTGATTTAATGAATAAATAACCATTTTTTTTAGGACGGTATAAGCGCGGTGGGAATTGAAATATTTGATGATAAATACTGAATAATCAAAAAGATATATTGTTATTCTCAACGTCTGATGTCTCAGTCTTTATAGTGATATTATTTAATATCTCGTTTCAATTTCTAAGGATTTATAGGATGTATCCGGAGCCTAATCTCAAAAAAGAATTGGCAAAGCGCTTGCAGCAGCTCCGACTGGAAAACAATCTCACACAAGCCGGACTTGCTCAGCTTTGTGAACTTCCTCAGCCGGTTATTTCCTTATTTGAAAAGCCCGACAGTAATCGTTTACCGACATTGGCAACTTTGGTGAGTCTGGCTAACGTCCTTAATGTTTCCTGCGATTATCTTCTTGGAAGAACTGATGATAAGAGAGGTGCACGAAATATTGTCTCGGAAGACTCGGTCATAGCTCACCTTTCACGCAGAGATAAACAAATTCTGATCCATGTAGCAAAAGGACTCCTTGCCGCAGCAGATCAAAAACAAGAGGTAATGAAGAACAGCCGGAGCAATAAACAAGTACCGATGGGTCAGCAGAAATTAGATCAGGCTTAGTTTTATAGAATCAGTTTCGATGAGGCCTAAGAACGAAAAAAGTTTGGCTATTAAAGAGAAAATTAGGAGTCCAAACTGTGAGTCAGCAACGGCCTAAATACAGTACCTCAATACAGTGCTCTTGTTGTGGGCCGAAACGGGATTACGCAGCGATCCGTTTTCAAATCGATCTGATAAAGTATGGAACGAATAATAACCACTTAACTGCCTATAGCGGGTTTTAGGCTTAATACGATGCAACTCAGTAAATTAATTTCGTCGATCCTTGTTTTTTCCAGCTGCGCCTTCATTCTTACAGGATGTTCAAATGTCGACCCTGATGAGGCTATAACTCAGGACAATGTGAAAAAAGCGGCAAAAAGTTTCGATAAAAATGAAAATGTAAAGATCACGGCACTCGGGGGAAGCGCATATCTCATCGGGAAAACGGTTAACAGCGTTAAAAAACGACTCGAGTCTGATTACCACAGCTTTGAAATTAAGCAGCTTTTGGAAAACACACGCTTTAATCGAAAAAATAACCTTGAACTCTTCGGTAAAGGGAAGCTGACCGCGGACGGCGTAAAAAGTGATGCGGTACTTTCGCAGAGAGAAAAACAGAATGAGCTTACAGAGCTGTCGGCTTATGCAAATTATGTAAAAAATGTGCAAAGGGAAAGCTCTCGGGAGCTGCCTCTGGGTTCTGCCGTCTTGGCTAAGGGCGCGTTAACCTGCAGAAGATTTTCCGATCTTGAAGCTCTTTTGGTAACAGAAGATACTCCGAGTTTTAATAAAGATAAAAACAGAAAGATCAGACGCAAGGAGTGTCACGTTCTTCCTAAAGAGATCAAGCTTCGCATTCGTGAGATAAAAAAACTGGAAAAAAGCGGGGAAGTCTATCAAACAGCACGCGGCTGGCTGTCCGTAAAAGATGTTAAAACTAAGCCTTCAAAGGAAGAATTAGATGAGCTGAGGAAAGAACAGACAGCAGTTCTCGAGCAGCTGAAAAATCATCCGAGTCCGGCTTTCTATAACGGCTACCGTTCACTGCTAAATTTGTCAGATGCAGATAAAACAAGAACAGAACTGGCCAATAAGGCTATTGCAATCAACATGAAAGAATTTGGTGAAGATTGGACAACTGCTTCGAAAAGACTCGTCAAGGAACAGCAGGCGTTTAATGCTTCAGAATACAAATGCTTCTTCCAAAAAGACTGCAGTGAAAACGAAAAGCTGAACCTGAGAATGGCGCATTATGTCCTCACACCCGAAGAATCCGGAATTAAATACGGAACTCTGCCTTGCGAAATACGCAAGGGTGCAAAATGCTGGAATGCGATAACCGATTAAATTAAGCGCGGTTTAAAAAGGAAGCGCTGACAGCGTTTTTAACGAAAACCGAATTTACGGAGCAGAAAACCTGCTCCTTTTTTTATCCAGTTGGTCGGCTCTGTAAAAACCAATGAAGTTTCGGAATACGAGATTTGGTTGGTCATCAGCCAGACATCCAGAAGTCTTTCAGAGAGGAAACCGAAAACTCTTGCATCGTTTTTGCTGTATGAAGAAATGTCCAGGCGGCGCTCAACTTCAGAAAGCACAGAAAAAAGGAACTCACAGTAGTGATTAAAGAAGTCTCTTCGCATCACAAACATATTGAAAATATGAGTGCGGCGCCCATTCATTACCGTATCAAATGCTTCCAGGTAATTAGGAAACCTCTCGCGCAAAACTTGTTCGAGTACCTCTAAGTCTTTGGCATGATGCGCATGTACATATTGAGAGCGTACAGTTTCGATAAAGTAATTGCGTTTGGGCGGCAGCAGCACATTGGAAGAAGAAAGCAATTTCTGAAAATCCGCCAGAGACAAAACGCAGTCCACTGGTCTCTGAAATAAACGCCGTTTGCCGAAATATCTGCGGTAGTGAACCAGACCAATATGTGTGACATCAGAAGGAAGGTTTTTCCAAGCCCAGTAAACAGCGGTAAGCTCGCAGTAGTTTGGATTCTTTTCTGAAATGTTCAATCCGGTATTGTCACGATAGCCGCCAAGGCCGATGTCTTTGCGCGAGCAGGCGCCGACTTCAATCGGTTTGTAAATATCAGAGGCCGGCAGCACATACGGACGATGAGCTGCAACAAGAATTTCCAGTTTCATTGAATCGTAAAAATACCGAATGTTCAGGCCCTCATGATACCCGCAGAATGGCCGTATCACGACAAGGTCTTCGTTCAGAGAAGCCGAAGATGAAAGAGCCCCAATGAGCAGCAAGCAATCACAGCTACGCTGTATCTATTTGTAATAATTTGATGGTTGATTTGACAACCCAAAAAATCATCTTCATAATTCGCATCCTCGCTGATCAACACGACAGCGAAAACAGAGTTCTTTAAAAATTTATCGACGACCGATAAGAGCGGGCGCTGAAGGTTTAAGCGGGTTTAGAAGACTGAATTCGCGAAGAAATTTTTAGCTCGCACTTATTGGAAGAAGGAGTAGAAATACTCCGTCAAACACCAAGAGAGTGATTCGAGCGACAACAGAGATTAAACAAAAGAGTTTGATC
>NZ_CALPCV010000012.1:0-72380 GCF_943193095.1 Parasutterella muris
GGGATGGATTCGAACCATCGTAGGCGTAAGCCAACAGATTTACAGTCTGCCCCCTTTAGCCACTCGGGCACCCCTCCACATTTGGAGAACGCAGATTTTGCCAAAGAACTTTTTCTTTGTCAAGCCTGCTGAAGATATATTTTTACGAGCTCTTACAAACCTCTTTAGTTTGAGTCATTTGGTGGAGGGGGATGGATTCGAACCATCGTAGGCGTAAGCCAACAGATTTACAGTCTGCCCCCTTTAGCCACTCGGGCACCCCTCCGCTCGTAAGCAGAAGCATAATTCTACATAATTAAATGAGAGTTGACAATTGAGCGCCGACGCCGAACATTGTCAGAACCCATCCGAGACGAACCATCCAGCCAACCCAGGGACGGTTCTGATCCTCCGCATCGCGCAGTTTCTTCAACGCTTCTTCACGCTTTTTCCCGTCCGTGACGTAAGTCAAAATGGCAAACTCACTGCTTCTGAAACACATCCCCGCAAAAATAAGCGCAAGTCCCATGTTTCCTAAGCTCTCAGCTGTGTCTCCCTCACTCAGACCGGCCAGCGCTTTGCCCATCATCACTGCTGAAATCACATAAAGTGAAGTACGCGCAATGACAGCGGCTCGAGTCTGTGAAATCGGAATTTTTTTGTCAGAAGTTCTCTGCATAAATTATTAATCTTTTTTTACAACTTTCTCTTCGGAGATGATTTCCGCATCAACGGCCTCGCTTTTATGCCAGTTCTTAGGCACAATGCTGCCGCCGCGGCCGGAATTATTGTCCGTTCTGTAATAATCGCCGGGATTATCTTCTGAATAATCCGTCTGTCCTTGAAATACTGCAAAGATTTTCCCGCTCAGCCAAAGCAGCCCTGATAGCGCAAACGCGCCGATGAGGACGGCTCCGAGAACCGGCAGAATAAACATGGCTGCCGCCAGGCCGACCGCTATCAGTAAAACCGGCACAATGAACTTGGAAAATTGAATGTTCAAAGTCTGCTCCTAACAATTAATAGAAGGAAAGGCAGTTTCATTCTACTTTGACAAAAGAGAAATAACGAGATCAATGCGTTTTGAAATATTTCTGTTTTCTCCCGCACTTCACGGCTTGTTACCTAGATAGGCTCCAGAGATCGGAGCTTTCCTAAATTGGCGGTATACTTTTCAGACTTCTAATTAGTATGGTCGAGGTATTTGACCTAATTTTAATTTATCAAACCAATGACAGAATCTACATTGATGGTCCTTCCTGATGTCCAGTCCAGTACGGACAGAAGAAATATTTCTATTCAGAAAGTCGGTGTCAAGGGCATTCGTACACCGATTCTTGTTAAAAGCCAGTCAGGTGCTCAGCACACTGTCGCTCACGTCGAAATGTACGTAGCGCTGCCCGCTGACAAAAAAGGCACGCACATGTCCCGCTTCTGGACTCTGCTCGGAAGCGTTGAGAAACCTTTCGCACCTGTGATGCTCAAAGAAGTCATCAGCCAAATGCTGGAATCGCTTAAGGCTGACGAGGGTTACATCCGCCTGTGCTTCCCATTCTTCATGGAGAAAAAGGCGCCTGTTTCCGAACTTGAAAGCACCATGGATTACGACGTTGAACTCGTTGCCGAGACGCTAAACGGACAAACAACAGTCTTCCAGAAAGTGACTGCTCCCGTCACAAGTCTTTGCCCCTGCAGCAAAGAAATCAGTAAATACGGAGCTCATAATCAGCGCTCTCACGTTTCGATCAGCGCCGAGGTCCAGACAAACTTCCCGATCGAAAAACAAATCGAAATGATTGAAAGCAGCGCTTCCTGCCAGGTCTGGGGCCTTCTGAAACGCTCCGATGAGAAGTTCGTCACCGAACACGCCTACGAAAACCCGAAATTCGTTGAAGACCTCGTGCGCGATGTCGCAATTCGCTGCCAGGATGAACCTTCTATCCTCTCCTTTACTGTAGAGGCTGAAAACTTCGAGTCTATCCACAATCATTCCGCTTTCGCTTCCATCGCTTTTAATAAAGACAACGAATAATTTTTAGAGGTCGATATGCTCGCCAATCAGAAGAAAGAAATTCTTCAGCTTTTTGCATCTGCGCTGCAGGCCGTCGGAGCACCTTCTGATGCAAAAATTGTTTTAGAGCGGCCCAAACAGACTGCTCACGGAGACGTCGCCTGCACCGTCGCCCTCCAGTGCGCCAAGGCTATGAAAATGCCTCCGCGTGCGATCGCCGAACAGATCGTTGCCAAATTAAATGAGAACCCGCAGACCAAGGAACTCATTTCCGCCATCCAGATCGCCGGCCCGGGCTTCATCAATATGACGCTCTCGGAAGCTGCAAAACAGGCTGTTGTTCCCCTTATCCTTAAAGAAGGGGCGGCATATGGATGCTCGGATGAACACACCGGTCAGTCAGTTCTGCTGGAATACGTCTCCGCAAATCCGACCGGACCTCTGCATCTCGGTCATGCAAGACAGGCTGCGCTCGGAGATGTCCTCTCCCGTATGCTGAGAAGCCAGGGCTGGTCTGTTACTCGTGAGTTCTATTACAACGACGCCGGGGTTCAAATCCACAATCTTGCCATCAGCGTTCAGGCAAGAGCTAAAGAACTTCTGGGCGAGAATGTTGTATTCCCCGAAGACGGCTATCACGGACTCTATATCGCCGATATCGCTAAAGATTACTTGGCTAAAAAAGATATTCAGACGTTCGACGGCGGCGTCGTTACAAGCTCCGGAAACCCGGATGACCTCGAGGATATCCGCACTTACTCGGTTGCCTACCTCAGAAATGAGCAGCACCGCGACCTTGAAGCGCTCGACGTCTCTTTCGACAACTATTATCTCGAAAGCTCTCTTTACAAAGACGGTCGAGTAGAAAAAGCAGTTCAGGCCATCAAGGATGCCGGAAAAACTTATGAGAAAGACGGCGCGCTGTGGTTTAAGAGCACCGATTACGGCGACGATAAAGACCGTGTTATGCGCAAAGCGGATGGAACCTACACCTATTTCATCCCGGACGTTGCATACCACCTTGCCAAATTCGAACGCGGCCATTCCCGTGCGATTAATATTCAGGGAACCGACCATTTCGGAACAATTGCACGAGTTCGCGCCGGCATTCAGGCCGCTTCCGGGGCATACGGATATACCATTCCGAAGGACTTCCCGGAATATATGCTCCACACCATGCTGCAGCTTGTGAAAGACGGCAAGCCGCTGAAAATGAGCAAGCGCGCAGGCAACTATGTGACGCTCGCCGATTTGGTCGAATGGGTCGGAAAAGATGCGGCACGCCTCTTTATGGTTAACCGTAAGGCCGATGCCGAATTTGTATTCGATATCGACTTGGCTCTCAGCCAGTCAGACGAAAATCCGGTTTATTACCTGCAGTATGCGCACGCCAGAATCTGCTCCGTACAGAGACAGGCAGAAGAAAAAGGCTTTAATGTTCCTTCTGAAAAGACACTCGCAGCCGCGGATCTGTCTTCTCTGACCACGCCGGCGGAAACCGTGCTGCTGAACAAACTTTCAGACTTCCCTGCCGCACTGGCTCAGGCCGCTGACGATCTCTCCCCGCAGAGCGTCGTCACCTACCTGAAGGATCTGGCTGCCGACTTCCACTCTCTCTACAACGCAGAGCGAGTGCTGGTCGATGAGACAAAAACAAGAAATGCAAGACTGGCTCTTTTACTCGCGACACGCCGAGTACTGAGAAACGGCCTTGAGATTCTTGGAATTTCTGCCCCGGAACGTCTGGAAAGAGAAACTGAACAAAATTAATTAACGGAACTGTTTTATGGCAAGTAAATCCGGCGGCGGTTTTGGAACTTGGTTTTACGGCGTACTGGTAGGCGCGGTAGTCGGTGTCGGCTGCTGCGCGGCCGCAGCGCTTTACATCACTAAGGCTCCAATCCCGTTTGTGAATAAGGTCAACCAGGCGAGCGAAAAAATTAACCCGATCGCCGGAGGTATGATCCCTGATCCTAACAAACCGCTCTCAGAAACCGGCGGTGCTCCGAGCAATGCTCCTAAGAGCAAAGTTGTAACTGTTGAACCGCCGACTGCCGAACAAGCGGACGCGGAAGCTAAACTTCAGCAGGAACAGGGTTCAAGATTCGTTGTTCAGGCCGGAGCGTTCAGTTCCGAGGCAGAAGCAGAAAACCGCAGAGCTGAGCTTGCGCTCCTTGGGTTTGAATCACGCGTGATCCCCAGAACCGACGAAGGTAAAACACTTTATCGCGTCCGTCTCGGGCCGTACGGAACTGTCCAGGAGGCAAATTCCGTACGTACAAAGTTATTAGAAAACTCTATTCAGGCAATCACCGGAAGAATTAAGTAACTGCTTTTCGGGCCTTGAATTTTTATTTAGTTAGGACTTTTATGCTTCGTAGAATTCTCCTTGCAGCTTGTCTGGCCATCCCGGCACTTAGTTTTGCTTCGGCGGAACATCCTGAAGAGGGTACGGATTACACCGTTTTAAAGACTCCTGTTCAAACACAGAACCCTAAAAAGATCGAAGTAATTTCTTTCTTTGCTTATACCTGCCCTCACTGCTACACCTACGAAAAAACATTAGAACCTTGGGCAGAAAAACTCCCTGAGGACGTTGAGTTCGTTCGTGTTCCGGTGGCGTGGTCTGATAAATACTTCCAGTACTCCAAGGCTTATTACGCCTTGGAAGCATTGAACAAACTGCATCCCTATCATGAAACGCTGTTTGAAGCAGTCATCAAACAGCGTAAAGACTTTCCGACAATCGAAAGCATTGCGGATTTCCTGGCAACCCAGGGGCTTGACCGTGACGATTTCATGAAAGCGGCCAACTCTTTCTCTACCAAGATGAAAAACGACCGCGCTTTCAAAACATGGCAGGCTTACAACATTGACGGAACCCCAGCTAATGCGGTCAACGGCAAATATGTCACCGCACCTCACATGGTCGGAACGCGTGAAGGCGCTATCCAAGTGATGGAGTTCCTCATCGATAAGGAAAGAAAAGCTAAAAAATAAGCCCGACTGAGAAGGCGCTTCAGAGCGCCTTTTTATTTTGGCAAAACACTTTGCTTTTTATCTAAACTAATAAAAATGAAGGGGCGGAAGCCTCCGTCCGGAACGATTTAACCTGGAGTTCTTACATGAATATTTTTCTCACCGGAGCCTCGAGCGGTATCGGTCAGGCGCTTGCCAAGGAATTTGCCGCTAACGGCGCGACGCTTGGACTTGTCGCTCGCCGAAAGGATAAACTCGATGAACTGATCGCCTCGCTTCCTCATCCGGAACTCCACACAGCTATCGTCTGTGACGTGACCGACAGAGATAAACTGATCGAGGAAGCCCGCAAATTTGATCAGCAGTGCGGAGGAACGGATATCGCTATCGCCTGTGCCGGCATCTCTGTCGGCGTAAAAACTCAGTATCGCGAAGACCTGGACGTTTTTAACAAGGTCTTTGATACTAATGTTTTCGCCATGGCTTCTACGTTTCACGCATTTATCGACCCGATGATCAGCCGCAAACGCGGAACATTGGTCGGTATTGCCAGCGTGGCCGGCATCAGAGGCCTGCCGGGCAGCGAAGCATACTGCGCCAGTAAGTCCGCCGCCATCACCTATTGCGAAAGCCTGCGCGTGGAAATGCAAAAGTACGGAGTTAAAGTGGTGACCATATCGCCGGGATTTGTTAGGACACCGCTGACAGCGCACAATCCTTATAAGATGCCCTTCATTATGGAACCGGAAGAATTCGCCAAGGAAGCCGTCAAAGTCATCATGGCGGGCCGTTCATATGCGACAATCCCCTACCAAATGGGCATCCTTTCTAAAATTCTGTGCCTGATTCCAAACTGCCTCTTTGACAAGATCCTCGCTTCTCGTAAACAAAAACCGCGAAGCGGACAAACTGAACAGACCGCAGTCCCGACAGAAGAAACAAAAGCAGAAGACGGCAGCAAATAGCCACAAAAAAATGGACCGAATCAGACTAATCTCCGATTCGGTCCTTTTTTATGAAAGTGAGGACTTACTCCTTAGTTTTCTTTCGCTCAATGTACTTTGAGGCGGCGGCTGTGAAGACTACGTCCGTTGAGGAATTCAGCGCGGTTTCGGCCGAATCCTGAAGTACACCGATGACGAAACCAACCGCAACGACCTGCATCGCAACATTCTGATCAATGCCGAAGAGTCCGCAGGCAAGCGGAATCAGAAGCAGCGAACCGCCGGGAACACCGGAAGCACCACAGGCACAGACGGAAGCAACAACAGAAAGAAGAAGCGCTGTGAAGACATCAACTTGAATACCAAGCGTGTGCGCTGCAGCAAGTGTGAGTACGGTAATCGTCACCGCGGCGCCGCCCATGTTGATGGTTGCTCCGATCGGAATAGAAAGAGAATAAAGGTTTTCATCCAGACCAAGCTTGCGGCAAAGATTCATATTCACCGGAATATTTGCCGCTGAAGAACGCGTAAAGAATGCTGTAACACCGCTTTCTCTAAGACAAGCCCAAACCAGAGGATAGGGATTTTCTTTGGTGCAGAGGAAAACAAGAAGCGGATTGACAATGAGCGCGATAACAGCCATAGAACCGAGCAGCACGCACAGCAGGCGAACATAGCTCAGCATTCCTTCAAGACCTGTCGTCGCAACCACTTCTGCCACCAGGCCGAATACGCCGATCGGAGCAAGACGAATAACAACACGAACCACGTACTCAACACTGAAACAAAGATCGGAAACAATGCTCTTTGTCTGATCTGATGAATAACGAAGCGCAAAACCTAAGCTGATCGCCCAGGCAAGAATACCTATGTAGTTCGCATTGGCAATCGCTTTCACGGGATTGTCAACAATGTTAAAAAGAAGGTTGCGAAGAACTTCTCCGATGCCTCCCGGGGCCGTGACTCCGTCCTGAATATTCGCCAGCGCGATACTGGTCGGAAATACGAAGCTCGCCACAACAGCAACTAAAGCTGCAAGCAAAGTACCGACCATATAAAGAAACAAAATGGATTTAATGCCGCCGCCGGTGTGGCCTTCCTGATTGGCAATGGATGCGGCAACCAAAACGAATACCAGTACAGGTGCAACAGCCTTAAGCGCACTGACAAAGAAACTGCCTAAAATGCCGCAGAGCTTCGCTCCTTCCGGATAAATGAAGGCAAGAGCAATACCAAGAACAAGGCCTGCCAAAATCTGCTTAACGAGCGAGCCCTGCTTAATAAGTGAAATTAAGAAAGGAAAAGTTCTTCTCATGGTTTTTAACTATATTGATTTGTAACTATGCTTTGAGTTTACTTTTTTTCTGGCAATTCTCCTAAACTCATAGTTCCTTTTTTGCACGGCTTCTACATGAAATTATCGCGAGGACTCCCTGCTGTCCCGTTTGTCCTGTTCAACATCTTTCTGGACATTCTTGGGATCGGCTTAATCATTCCTGTACTTCCCAAACTTGTCGGAACCCTTGTAGAAAACGCTCAGGCACAGGCCTGGTGGCTCGGCGCTATGCTGATCGCCTACGGTTTCATGCAGTTTGCGCTTGCGCCGACACTCGGGTCACTGTCAGACAAATGGGGACGCAGACCGATTCTTTTGCTCGGAGTTCTCGGTCTGGGCGTAATGTTCTTTGTTCCGGCCTTCTCCGACTCCCTAACTGTCATCCTCCTGTCACGAGTCCTCGGCGGAATGTTCTCGGCCAATATCGCTGTCGCTCAGGCTTATATTGCCGATGTCACACCTAAAGAACAGCGCGCCGCGGCCTTCGGAAAAATCGGAGCGTGCTTTGGCGTGGGATTTATCCTCGGCCCGGCAGCGGGCGGCCTCATCGGAGAATACAGCATTCGACTCCCGTTCATTCTGGCCGGAACCCTTGCAATCCTCAATTTCTTTTACGGCCTATTTATCCTTCCGGAATCACTCAGGATTAAAAATCCAAACGCCGTCACATTTGCAAGATGCAATCCGATCTCGTCTCTGCTCGAACTCGGAAAATTCAAACAAATCGGCGCGCTCCTTGTTGTCATCGCGCTCAGCAGCTTCGTGCAGTCCCTGCTCCACTCAACCTGGTCGCTCTTTACGACCTTCCGATTCCACTGGTCTCCTATGGATATCGGACTGTCTCTGGTTGCAATCGGCACAGTAACCGGGATTATTCAAGGGAAGTTCATCAAAAGTCTGCTCGCTTTTTTCGGACCGAAGCGGCTTATTCTTTTTGGTCTTCTCAGCGGAGCGGCTGCTTACCTTGGGTTCGGACTGATTACTGTAGGCGCTCTTGCATACCTCATCATTGTCCTCAACTTTCTGTCAGTGGCTGTAACCCCAACCCTAAACGGAATCGTGTCTGAAGAAGTCCCGTCGGCAGATCAGGGTCGGGCTCTCGGCGCTGTCAGCGCACTCGGAAGCTTAATGGGTGTTCTGGCACCTCTTCTCGGAACGCCTCTTTTAGTACACACCTCTCACATGGCCCCGGGATCAGTCCTGGGCGGACTGTCTTATATCATCTGCTCGGGCCTTCTGCTTCTCGCTGCATTAATCGCGTCTTTGCATTTTCGCAGCCATCCGCGAGCCTAACCAAAGATGCGTTCGCCTATAAAGGGTACCGATTGGATTACATACCGCACTTTTACTTTACATTTACCAATATGTAACTAGGAGATCGCCGTGAACAGTCGAATTTTTCTCTGTCTAATTCCTGCTTTCATTCTTGCCGGCTGCAGCCATTTGAGCGATTTGAACGGCCCCGGCACTTCACATGCCCCGTCAGCAGATGTCTTGAGCCCTAAGTCCGGAGCGCCTTTCCTGACACTTGATGCCAAAGGCTATCAGTATTTTCGCTGCACTGTCGATGCGAGAGGCGGATACTGGAAATTCGAAAGACCCGAAGCCAAACTGACAAACAGCGCCGGAGAAACTGTCGCTGAACTCAGCGGACCAATGCAGGCCTTTGACCACAGCGACGGATCAAGAATCATTTCTTCGCATATAACCGCCTGGGTTAATCCGGCTAATCCCGCCGTCGACAATAAACTTGCACTCCTACAGGCCGTGTCGGATGACCGAGAAGGCGTCTTCAAAGGAGTTAGGTACATCCAAAGACTGGATACCGTCGGCGGAATGCCTCAGGGTTCCTGTACCCAGCCCGATAACGGCAAACTGCAGAAGGTCCCCTTCAGCGCTAAGTTTGTTTTCTGGAAGTAGCGGGTAAATCATCACGGAAAACCTTAGAGATCGTCGCGTCTGCAGCTGCAGGCGCTCGATCTCCCGATGACGGGCCTAAGTTCAAAAGTCAAATTGAGGTATAATTACAGTTTGGCTAAGCAATTGGTTTTAGGGAGGAAATTAATGGGCCTGACCGCAACTACCGTTGGAGGTTACCTCAGAGACTTACCCGCTGACAGACGGGTCGCGATGGCAAGAGTCTGCAGTATGATTCGCCGTTCCGCAAGAGGCGTAAGGGAAAGTATGCGTTATGGTCTGGCTTTCTATGAGCTCCATGGCCCGTTATTCGCTTTAGAGTCAACCGATAAGGATATGACTCTCTTCGTCGCCGAACCTGAAGTCATGGAACAGCATAAAAGTTCTCTTCAGAACTATATTCCGGAAAGATGCGCCATCCGCTTCACTGACTTGAACCGTATTCCGCTCGACAGCCTTGAGAAAATTGTCAGGGATTCCGTCGCCGCTCGCCGCGAACGTCTGAAAGTCGGCTCTGCCCCTACTCAGAAAGAGCTCCTCGCCCTTTGGAAAATCACCGAAGAAGAAGCTAAGGCGCCGCCTCCCATCGTCGTCATTCCGATGGGCAGAGATGAGACCGAAACAGAAGAGCCGGCCCCTGAAGTTCAGGTTCCGGAAGAACCTAAGGAGCCCGTTGAGATCCTCAGAGCCCCGACTTTTAAGGATCCGGCCATGACCGCAAGCAGCCGCCCAAAGAAACAGACGGCTGAAACAGAGGAAACAAAAGCAGAAAAGCCCAAACGCAAAACTGCTGCAAGAAAGAAAACTGCAGCAAAAACCGCTGAAGGCAGTAAGACAGTCAAAAAAACGACTGCTAAAAAAACGACAGCATCCAAGAAAACCGCAAAAACCTCCGGCTCAGCTGGTACTGCGGCTAAAAAATCTTCTTCCGTAAAGAAGAAAACAACAGCTCGAAACGCCTCTGAGAAGTAATTTCAAACGAATGCTCAAAAACTCCGGACCTCCGGAGTTTTTTCTTTCTCAAATTGGACAAATAAAGCGTTGCGGGAGGTTATTTATGCAATGATTAGCTTGTCTGCAATTTAATTTTGTGTTTTTTGTATATGGACAAAAAAGAGAAAAAATCTCTGTGGAAATGGCTCGTTGTCGCCGTAGCCGTGATTTTCGTTGTCTTCATGGCCGTCCTTCCATTCGCTTGGGAAAGCGGAGATGATGTTCCTGCGCCGAATGCAACTATCGACAGCGGAAACTAAATAATGAGAGATCAAGAGGTTACTGTTCTCTCAGACGTGTCATTCGTAATAAAATCCAACAACAAATAAACCAATTGAATGCAAATTAACCGGGCTCGTTCCTGCTGGTATGACACAACTGAAAAAAAACACAGATATACAAAAAACGGAGATAAAAGGTGAACAGAAACTAAGCGTTAAACTTTTTCTGGTCATATTCATCAAAATGCTCTGTATATTTGCGATCTTTTTCATGTTTTTCGGACCGGAAACCCGAAAAAGTCAGGATCCTGAAACTGTCAGCAACGGGATCTTAGCCCCTCAATCTATGAATGAAACGGAAGGAAAGAAATAATGATCTCGTCTGAATTAGTTGACCTGTCACGGCTGCAGTTCGCCGCAACAGCGATGTATCACTATTTGTTCGTGCCTCTGACCCTCGGTCTCTCCATGCTTTTGGTAGCAATGGAGGCCTGTTATCTGGTCACGGGCAAACAAGTGTACAAAGACATGGTTAAATTCTGGGGAAAACTCTTCGGAATTAACTTTGCTCTCGGCGTTACAACCGGTATTACCATGGAATTCCAGTTCGGTACGAACTGGTCCTATTACTCCCATTATGTCGGCGACATTTTCGGAGCCCCTCTTGCGATTGAAGGCCTCATGGCGTTCTTCCTTGAGTCCACATTTATCGGCTTGTTCTTCTTCGGATGGAACCGTCTGAAAAAGGGCACGCACTTCCTCTGCACTTTCCTGATGGCGCTCGGCTCTAACTTATCCGCCCTCTGGATTCTTGTCGCCAACGGCTGGATGCAGTACCCGACAGGCGCCGAATTCAACTATCAGACGATGCGAATGGAAATGACAAATTTCTTCGACGTCTTCCTTAGCCCTTGGGCCCAGGCTAAGTTCTTCCACACGGTTT
Source organism: Parasutterella muris (assembly GCF_943193095.1). Taxonomy (NCBI): domain Bacteria; kingdom Pseudomonadati; phylum Pseudomonadota; class Betaproteobacteria; order Burkholderiales; family Sutterellaceae; genus Parasutterella; species Parasutterella muris. The sequence goes on from NZ_CALPCV010000012.1 coordinate 11,324, forward strand.
CCGCCGGCTACTGCACCGGTGCGGCTTTCGTGCTCGCGATTTCCGCTTACTACATCCTTAAAAACAGAGATCTTGACTTCGCTAAGCGCAGCTTCCGTATCGCCGCTGTCTTCGGTCTTGTCGCCGCGATTTTCACCATTCAGCAGGGCGATGAATCCGGTTACCTCGTTGCTCAGGATCAGCCGGCTAAACTCGCTTCCATGGAAGGCATTTGGCATACAGATCCTGCACCCGCTCCTATGGCGCTCCTCGCCTGGGCAGATCCGGAACAGAAGAAAAACACTTTTGAAATTACCGTCCCCTGGGTCGCCGGTATCCTCTCCACTCGTTCTCTCGATAAGACTCTTCCGGGCCTTAACGACATTATTGCCCAGAACAAAGAGCGAATCACTCAGGGCGTCGTCGCCGTTCAGGCGCTTGAAAAACTCAGAAAGGATCCTAAGGACGAACAGGCTAAGGATATTTTTGAGCAGCACAAGAAAGACCTCGGCTTCGGTCTTCTTACTAAGAAATATCAGCCTGACAGCGCTAAGGTAACCGAAGAAGACATCCAGAAAGCCGCGGATGACTCCATCCCTTATTCAGTCAACTCCATGTTCTACGCCTTCCGAATTATGGCGGGTACAGGCGTTGCGCTGCTACTTGTCTTCGGACTGTCTGTTTACTACTCGGTTCGCCGTGTAGTCGCTCAGAAACGTCTCTGGCTGCGACTGGTACTGTTTGCGGTTCCGCTCCCCTGGATCGCATGCGAAGCCGGCTGGTTCGTTGCTGAATACGGGCGCCAGCCCTGGACGATTTGGGAAATCCTCCCGACTCACTTATCTGTATCTTCACTGTCTGTCGGCTCGCTTTGGGGCTCTCTGGGAAGCTTGGTGGTTCTCTATACCGGCTTGCTGATCGTTGAGGCCTGGCTGATGGTACGCTTTGCCAAACTCGGACCGAGTGCTTTAGGCACAGGTGCTTATCACCATGAACAGGCTGCAAAATAAGGAGAGAGAGAATGTTTATTGATTACGAAATACTCAAGCTTATTTGGTGGCTCTTTATCGGTCTGCTTCTTGCTGGTTTTGCGGTGATGGACGGACAGGATATGGGCGTCGGTACACTCCTCCCCTTTATCGGCAGAACCGATGACCAGAGACGCGTCATGATTAATTCCGTCGCGCCTCACTGGGACGGAAACCAGGTATGGTTCATCACGGGCGGCGGCGCTATCTTCGCCGCTTGGCCTCTGATCTACGCTACCGCCTTCTCCGGCTTCTACTGGGCAATGCTGCTTGTCCTCTTTGCCCTGTTCTTCCGCCCCGTCGGTTTTGATTACCGTAGCAAGGTCGCAAATACCGCATGGAGAGGAACTTGGGACTGGCTTCTCTTCCTCGGAAGCTTTGTCCCGCCGGTTGTGTGCGGCGTCGCTTTCGGCAACCTCCTCGAAGGTGTTCCGTTCCACTTTGACGACCATCTGAGAAGCTTCTACACAGGCTCCTTCTGGGCCCTTCTTAACCCGTTCGCAATCCTCTGCGGTCTGGTTTCCATCTGTATGGTCGTCGCTCAGGGTTCCAACTACCTCGTACTCCGTACGGAGGGCGAGCTGCAGGGACGTGCCAAGGTCTGCGGTCAGATTTCTTCACTGCTCTTCCTTGCACTCTTCATCCTTGCAGGTATTTGGGTCTACATGGGTATCAACGGCTATGTCATTACCTCTGCGATCGATCCGAACATGCTTCCCAATCCGATGAGCAAAACCGTGGAAGTTCAGTCAGGCGCCTGGTTCGCTAACTACATGAACTACCCGATCCTCTGGATATTCCCGGCTCTTTCTGTTGCCGGAGGACTCCTCTCGTTCGTATGCGTGAGCAAAATGAAGGCCGGCGCCGCAATCGTTTTCTCCTCTCTGGCAGAAATCGGTACCATCTTTACTCCGCTGGTCGCCATGTTCCCGTTCCTGATGCCGTCCTCTTCCAACCCCGTCTCTTCTCTGACGGCATGGGACTGCACGAGCTCTGAACTGACTCTGTTCACGATGCTGTTCGTCACGATCGTATTCCTGCCGATTGTCCTGCTTTACACAGGCTGGGCTTACAAAGTCATGAGCGGAAAACTGACCGACGCAATGATTCAGAAAGATTCTAAGAATCTTTACTAATCGATCTATTTCAACTTAAAACTGTCCGGGCGCTGTCCGGACAGAAAAGAGACAAAAAAACTATGACGTATATTGCTTGGATCTGCGCCTTTCTTCTGATGATCGTCCTTAGCGCCCTTGCAACACTGGGCCTGGATTTTTCCGACGATAATCAGTCGAATTCATAATGCGTATCTTGTCCTTTTTGATCGCTTTGGCGGTGGCCGCATCCGTTATCCTTTATCCGCGCGCTATCGCCAGCGATATGACGGATGTCCCCCACGGATGGCTGGTGCTCCTACTGATCGGAATGAGTTTGTGCTTTGTGCACGGTGTGGGATTTAAAACCAACAGCCGTATTCTTAATATTATTTTTTCTCCGCTGGTTGCGTGGCCCTGTGTGGCCGCTGCAGGATACATCATCCTCAGTCAGGGACCTCTGTTCTGCTAATTAAAGCAGTCCGAAAGAGGCCATAAATACTGGCATTGTTAAAGACGACAGCGCAGTGCTCGCAAGCAGAGCATTCGCTGTTGATTCTTTTACCACATTAAACTCGCGGCTCATAATGTACACATTGACGCCAACCGGCAGACAGCCGAAAAGACATGCAGCCTGAGTTTCTATTCGGCCAAGCTCGAGCCCCCGGCACAATAGGTACACCGTCAGAGGCATCACAGCGAGCTTAAAAAATGTTTCTGCTGCGGTAACGCTCAGATGCGAAGCGATTCGATACTGCGCCAATCCGATGCCCACAGAAAAAAGCGCTACCGGCGTCGCCGCTGCGGCAAGTCCTGTAAGCACCGACTCAGCAGCCGTCGGAAGCGATATATGGAAATACGAAAAACAAAGACCGGCTAAGATCGCTGCAATCACCGGATTCTTAACCGTTCTGTACAAGCCTTCCGCACACGTTCTTAAATACGACGGAGAGCAGCTTCGGCAAACCTCAACAGCAATCGTCGCAACAAGCCAAAGTACAAAAACATTGATCGAAATCAGAAGAGAAATCGCCGGAATACAGTCTTCTCCAAGCAGCGATATTGCAAGCGGTACACCAAGCTGAACATTGTTCGAGAAAATGGCGCCCATGGAAAATACAGTGCTTTCATCGCCCGCCATGGCAAAAGACTTTCGACCGATAGTCCAAGCCGCTATGCAGACAATAAAACATGCGCCAAAAAACGCGATCCCGATCTTCCAGTCCGGCGGCGGAAGTTCCCCGATTCTGCGCATAGATTGAAAAAGCATGCACGGAATCGTTACCGTAAACGAAAATTTTGCCAGAGCTGCGCCAACCTCGCTTCCCAACAGTTTCACTTTCGCACAGAGCCAACCGGCCCCTATTGTCAGGAAAAGAGGCAGCGAAACCAGGAAAGTCTGAAGAAAAAGCGCCACCATGCCCTCAAAGAATCCGTCTGAGAGAGATTATAAGAGAGGCTTATAGCTGAGTCGCCTGCTTACGTTACATTGGCATCGGCAGACCATCGGACAGACGCATCCATCCGCGAATAATGCGATAGCAGACCCAAATTCCTAAAATGACAAAACCGACAATCCAAATGGCGAAACCGATCAGGAAAATAGCAAGCAGCAGGCCGAGAAGCCAGACGAGAATAATCCACAGAAGCGCATACCAGAATGTCCTGATCTGCCAGGAGAAATGACTGTCCAGATAGGTGCCCCTGACGTCAGATCGTTCCACATAATTGATAATAACGGCAATAATCGACGGCCAGCCGAATACAAAGGCCGTCGCTATTGATGCTCCGGTAAATACTCCGATTAAAATCGACAGCGCATGAAGCGCATAAACCACACGTGTAACAGTAATTAAACTGGGCGGAACCGGAGCGCGTCTAACCCCGCTCTCATCAGTTACAATTTCATATTCGCTCATTCTTTTCCCCAACAAGGAACGTTCTGCACGTATCATTGCTATTAAAGTCCAATTAGACAAGGATTTTTCAGAATCGTGGCTTTTTTGGGAAATAGGCTTGGCATTCCGTATCCTTTATCAGGATTTCGGCGAGGAGGTAAACGTGAGAATTTTATTAGTAGAAGATGATGGAATGATCGGCGAAGCCGTTTCTGACGGACTTAAGTCGGAAGGTTACGCGGTAGATTGGGTAAAAGACGGCAACTCAGCCGTTATCGCTCTGGATACAACTCCTTTTTCGATCGTAATTCTTGATCTGGGGCTGCCTGGAAAAGACGGTTTGGCCGTACTTAAAGAGCTTCGCAGACGAAAAAATCATATCCCTGTACTTGTAACCACCGCTCGTGATACGGTCAACGACAGAATCGAAGGATTGGACGCCGGCGCCGATGATTATTTGGTCAAACCGTATGACCTTGACGAACTCAGCGCAAGAATTCGAGCGCTTCTGAGACGCTCAGCCGGAAGAAGCGATCCGATCATACGCAGAGGCCGCCTCACTATTAATCCCTCGACTCGGGAAGTCATCTTTAACGGCAATTCCGTCATACTTTCCAGTAAGGAATACGCACTGCTGTTTGCGCTCGCCGAAAGACAGGGCATTGTTCTCTCCCGCTCTCAGCTCGAAGAAAAACTCTATAACTATGATTCCCTAATCGGCTCTAATGCTATTGAAGTTCACATCCATCATCTGAGAAAGAAACTCAGTGAGGACAGCATTAAAACCGTCCGTGGAGTGGGCTATGTTCTCGAAACCTAATGTATTCCATTAAGACTCGACTGCTGGCGGCCATAACAATTGCCCTGACCCTGGCAACCCTGTGTGCGGCCGCCGCTATCTATTTCTCTGTTGAAAACGAGATCAACCGACTGCTCGATAATTCTCTTCGACAGGTCGCCCTTGCCTATCAAAATGTCCGCTCACAGGACATTCTGCGTATTCGAAGAGATTTCTTTGCGCAGGACGAGAGCATGGTGGTACAGATTATCGATCCGAACACCGGAGCAAAGGCGCTTTCCAGAAGTATGGATCCTCTGCCGATAGCAGATCAGATTGGCTTCTCCAATGTCAAAATCGGCGACGAAATCTGGCGACTTTATACAACTCAGAACTCTTACGGACAAATCATAGAGGTAGCGCAGCCTACATTTGTGCGCAGCGAAATTGCGCTGCAGTCGGCAAAATCCGTACTGCTGCCGCTCTTTTTTATGCTGGTGCTCATCGCTTTGGTATGCCAAATTATCATCGGGCAGGGATTCAGAGCGCTCAGCCGAACCGCATCGGCAATCGGACGGCGTTCTCCGTCATCCCTAACCCCGCTTTCGCTAAAAGGTCTGCCTGCGGAAATTGAACCCCTTGTTTCATCGCTGAACAACCTTCTGGAACAGCTCAGCGACAGCCTTAAAGCTCAGAAACGATTTGCCTCGGATGCCGCCCATGAACTGCGGACTCCGCTCACCGCGCTAACACTTCAGATCCAGCTTGCGGAAAGAGCTAAAACCGAAGAAGCCAGACAAAAAGCCTTTGGCCGTCTTAAGGACGGAATCAAACGCGCGACGCGTCTGGTTACTCAGCTGCTGACAATGGCGCGCCTTGACCCGGACAATCGCTCACAGCCCTTGCTTCCGCTCGATCTGACCGCCTTGGCCCATTCCGTTTGCGATGAACTCGCGCCGCTTGCCGCCCAGAAGAATATCGAACTGAAAGCGGCCGCGGATAAACCCGCTGTAGCCATCGCCAACGAAGACGCACTGCGTTTGCTCATGAACAACCTCTGTGACAATGCGATGCGTTACACACCGGCAGACGGACACATCGAAATCAGGACGTATATCCGTGATTCCAAGGCTTTTATCGAGGTTTGCGACGACGGGCCGGGCGTTCCGGAAACAGAAAGAGAACGCATCTTTGAACGCTTCTATCGGGCTGAAGGCACAAAAACAATTCCCGGCACAGGACTCGGACTCGCAATCGTAAGACGCGTCGCGGAACTGCACGGCGGCACACCTTCGCTTGACGCCGGACTAAACGGCAAAGGCGTATGCTTCCGAATTTCATTCCCGGTAGCAGGCGCTCAGGAAGAAAATTAAACAATTTTGATTCCGCTTTTTTAATGAAGCAGCCTAAATTCCTTCCTACAATGATGAGCATTAGGTAAAGCGATTATCGATAACGGAGCCCAATAATAATGACGTTTCACAAATTTGCTGCCGCGGCGGCTGCCGCAGTACTTGTCATGACTGTGCCGGCTCAGCTCTCTTCTCTAAACGCAGTCAGCTCTGCCCATGCACAGACATCTGCCGTTTCCTCCCTCCCGGACTTCTCTAAACTCGTTGAAGACAACGGAAACGCGGTTGTCAGTATCGCCGTCGTTGAAAAAAGAAAGAAACGTGCCGAAAGCATGATCCCAAAGGATCAACTCGATTTTTTCCGCCACTTCGGCTTCCCGTTTCCTTTTGGAGATAACGGAGGCTTTACGCCGGGAAGACGTGGACAAGGGTCAGGTTTCATCATTAGCCCGGACGGATACATCCTCACAAATAATCATGTCGTTGAAAACGCAGATGACGTGACAGTCAGTCTCACCGATAAACGTGAGTTCAAAGCTAAGGTCGTCGGAACGGACCCTAAAACCGATATCGCACTGATTAAGATCGAAGGAAAGGACTTCCCGGCAGTTCGTCTCGGCAACTCCGATAACGTCAAGGTCGGAGAATGGGTGGCCGCCATCGGCGCGCCCTTTGGTCTGGACAACACCGTCACGGCCGGAATCGTCTCGGCAAAAAGCCGCAGCCTGCCGGATGAACAATTTGTACCCTTCATTCAGACCGATGTTGCGGTAAACCCGGGCAACTCCGGCGGACCGCTTTTTAACATGAAGGGTGAAGTCATCGGAATCAATTCTCAGATTTTTTCGACTTCGGGCGGCTTTATGGGACTCTCCTTCGCAATCCCGATTAATCTTGCCGTTCAGATTAAAAATGATCTGCAGAAGTACGGAAAAGTTTCGCGCGGAAGAATCGGCATACTGATGCAGCAGATGACGCCGGAACTTGCTAAAAGTTTCGGTATTAAGGAGACCAAAGGCGCGCTGATCACTCAGCTGGAAAAAGACGGTCCGGCAGACAAGGCAAAACTCAAGGAAGGCGATATTATCGTTGAATTCAACGGCACACCGATCTCGGAACTGAATGAATTATCTCAGGCAGTCGCAGGCACTAAGCCCGGAACCAAAGCCCGGCTTAAAGTCATAAGAGACGGAAAGCTTCAGGATTTCACCATTGTTATCGGGGAGCTGACTCCCGAAGGAATCCACAATCTCAAGCGCCCTGAAAATTTCAGTATCGGAATTCTGGACTTGGAAACCCGTCCTCTGGATCCTAAAGAGAAAAAGCGCGTTGAAAACGGCATCGCCGTCGTTTCGTCAGCCGGTATTGCCGCCGCTGCCGGTATACGCAAAGGCGATATCATCTTAAAAGCAGGCGGAAGAACAATAAAGAGTCGGGAGGACTTCGCCTCTGCTGTCAAAGGGGCTAAGGACAGCTTTGCCATCCTTATTGATCGATCCGGCAGACGAATTTTTGTGCCGATCAAGCTCGCCGACAAATAAGACGGGACAAAGGAGGCTCTAAGAGCCTCCTCAGTGTTTCCCGGCGTAATGAAGTGCGGTTAGCATAAGTCCGTCCAGGCAAGCGGGATTTCGATTAGGTTTCCCCGCAGACGTTTTCGGAAGTTCCTTCACCCAGGCGATACGGCGCGGTGATTTGTATGCCGCTAAATAAGGCTCAAGCGCCTTAACGATATCTTCCGCTTTTGGAATTTGGTCTTTGTCTCTCGGCACGAGAAGTGCGGTCACAATTGAGCCCCACGTCTCATCTGGCTTTCCGAGAACCAGAGCGTTTTTGACCGACGGAAGCCTCTCCAGCGCCTCCTCAACTTCTGCGGGATAGACATTCTCGCCGCCGCTGATAATCATGTCCGTACGTCTTGCAAAAATCCGTACGAACCCGTCTTCGCCGACCTCACCGATATCGCCGCTGTCGAACCATTCGCCCTTTTCCAAAGGCTTCCTGCCCCAATAGCCGCTCATCAGCATATCTCCGCGGACAAAGATATGCCCGTCCCGCGATTCAAGCTCAACCCCGGGATTGATCCTTCCGCTTCCTTCTGTTTTATGAAAACGCAGGGAAAAGGGTGTCGTCACCACATTACTCGCTGTCTCCGTCATCCCATACGTCATGATGAGAGGAATGCCTTTCTTCTCAGCCTCTTCCTTAAGCTTTGCCGATGTCGGCGCGCCCCCGACAAGAAGCGCCTTCAGACGGGGATTGGGGCGCCAATCCGGCGCCTCATCAAACACTTTCATCAGCATCGTGGGAACAATGGACGAGTAAGTGATTTTTGCTTCCTCCATTGTCCTCAGATAATCCTCAACCTTGAACTTCGGTCCGAGCGCAATCGCGCTTCGGGCAGCCAGCGAACGGGTCAGAATCGAAAAACCGCCGATACGCGCCGGAGAAATAGATAGGAGCCACACGTCATCGTGATTCAAAGGGATGTTGCCCCGAGAAGCTTCAGCGCTGGCTATCAGCGCTCTGCGCGTGAGAACGGCCGGCTTTGGAAGCCCTGTCGTTCCGGATGTGAACAAAATAACCGCCGCATCTTCCGGCAGCTTCTGATCAATGTGCGCAACACTTTCCGCAAGTACGCGCTTCTCGTAGTCCGTCAGCCCCGGATGGAAAAGAAGAATCGGCTGCTTTCTTTCCAGAAGCGCAAAAACCGATACGATGGTGTCCAAACAGGGGGAAGCCGTCAGATGATAAGGAACCGAGTCATCAAGCTCCTTATCTTTCTGTCTGACCAGCTCAAGAAGCTCACGGTAGGAAATCACTTTGCCGTGATCAATCACCGCGGGCGCCTCCGCTCTTTCAGAGGCTGCCGCTGAAATTGATAAAGCCTTATCCGTTTCCTCTTTGCTCATAATGCTCGATGATTAAGGTAAACGGGGGAATTTCTTGAAGTTCGGGCGGCGTTTTTCTAAGAAAGCCTCTTTGCCTTCTTTACCCTCTTCGGTCATGTAGTAGAGAAGCGTAGCGTTTCCGGCGAGTTCCTGAAGACCGGCCTGGCCGTCACAGTCCGCGTTGAGCGCAGCTTTAAGACAGCGAATGGCAATCGGAGAATTCGCAAGAATCTCACGGCACCATTGAACCGTTTCCGCCTCGAGCTCTTCATACGGCACCACCGCATTGACAAGACCCATTTCAAGGGCTTCTGTCGCATCATAGAAGCGGCAGAGGAACCAAATTTCTCTGGCTTTCTTCTGACCGACGATTCGAGCCATATAAGACGCACCCCAGCCGCCGTCAAAAGAACCGACCTTCGGTCCGGTCTGTCCGAATCTGGCGTTGTCGGCTGCCAAAGTAAGGTCGCACATCATGTGAAGCACGTGGCCGCCACCGACGCACCAGCCGGCTACCATAGCGATAACCGGTTTCGGGCAAGTACGGATCTGTCTCTGAAAATCAAGAACATTCAGACGAGGCACGCCGTCACTGCCCACATAGCCGCCGTTTCCGCGAACTTTCTGATCGCCGCCGGAGCAGAAAGCGTCCTTGCCTTCTCCGGTCAGAATAATGACGCCGATATTTTCGTCATCTCTGGCATCGGCCAAAGCCTGTTCCATTTCCCTTACGGTCAGCGGACGAAAAGCGTTTCTCACCTGCGGACGGTTGATGGTAATTTTCGCAATGCCTTCTTCGGATTTTTCGTACCGGATATCCTCAAAATCTCCCGCTTTTTTCCACTCGGGGACGCGGGGAAGAGAAGAAGTATCAAGCTGTGGCTGCATTTTTCGTTCCTAGAGAATAATTAAATTAATGACAACAAATTTTAGTTCCCGGCCGACGGAATTTGAGAAACGAGCGCATCCCATTTCGGCTGTTCTTCATGAATAAAGCGACTGAATGTTTCACTGTCCGAGAAAACCGGCTCCACACCTAGATTCTGAAGTCTTCTGCGTGCCTGATCGTCTTTAGCAAGTGCGTGAAAAGCGTCTGAAAAACCTTTCACGGTCTCCTTATCCGCTCCCTTCGGAAGCGCAAAACCGTCCCAAGCGTACAGCTCGTAGTTGTCCAGTCCTGCTTCTTTCATCGTCGGAATTTCCGGTGCCGCCGACAGTCTTTCGGGCGTTGTTACGGCAAGCGCCTTCAACGCGCCGCTCTTCACGTGAGGAAGGACATTCGAACTCACATCAATCATGAACGGAATTCGTCCCGCCATGACCTCTACAAGCGCGGCAGCGCCGCCGGAATGCGGAATGTGAGTAAGCTTGATGCCGGCCCGTTTCGCCAGATACTCGCCTGCCAAGTGACTTGTGGTGCCTACGCCCGAAGAGGCGAAGTTCACCGCCTCAGGATGCTCTTTGGCGTATTTGATCAAACTCGGTAAATCCGTCACACCCTCTATGGTTTTCGGATTCAGCACCATGATCAAACCGATTTTGGAGAGCTGACCGACAGGAATTAAATCTGTCATCGGATCAAATGGAACATTTTTATAAAGTTTCTTATTGACACACATGATCCCGTTTGTGACATAAGCAAGTGTTTTACCGTCCGGCTTAGCGGCCGCAGCTGCTGCTGTTCCAATATTGCCGCCCGCACCGGGACGATTGAGCACCCAGATCGGCTCACCGTATTTTTCAGCAAACAGATCCAGCGAAGCACGCGCTAAATTGTCTCCGCCGCCTCCCGGAGGAAACGGAACTATCAGACTGACTTCTTTGCCCGTCTGTGCGGAAACGATTGATCCGCAGCCTAAAAGGACGACCGATGACACCGAAAGAATAAAGCTCCGACGCTTCATATAGTTTTCCCTAAAAAAAATCTGTACCGTATGGTACAGTACAATTATGGGATAATCAATGAATGTTACTCAAAACGTGCTTTTGGCTTGTCAGAGATCAGCCGCGCACGGAAGAAAAAAGGCTGCTACTTGAAACCGATTACAAAAGAAGCAAAAACACAGCGCGGCAGAGATCGTCAAAAGACACTCCTGGACACGGCAATTAATGTGTTTTTAGAGCATGGATACGAGCGGGCTTCGCTGGAGAAAATCATTCTCTCAGCGGGCGGTTCGCGCTCCACGATCTATTCGCTCTACGGCAGCAAGCGCGGCCTGTTTTTAGCCTGCCTAAAACATCTGGTGGACGAGGTCTACTATGCCTACGAAGATTTCTATGATGAGAAACGCGGCTGGGAAGAGGAACTCGAAGTCTTCGGCAATATCTATCTGCGTTCCATTCTTTCGGACAAAGCGATCGGTACGAGCCGACTAATTTTTTCCGTGACTGCAAGGGAACCGGAAATCGGACGCTGGTACTACACAGAAGGCGCTCAGCTCAGTTATCTCTGTTTTGCGAAGGTCCTTGAAAACAAACTTCCGCTGGACTTTAACGACCTCAAAGAGATCTCTCTGCATTACATCGAGATGCTGAAGTCCGACCTGTACCACCATCGTCTCTGTGATCCGCACTTTATTCCGAATGACGCGATGATTGAGAACGAGGTCCGACTCTGCAGCCGCATCACCGCTTCTTATATCCGCAGCCTTTTAAATGATTGCGGCTCAAGCCGTAAATAACTTGAAATCTCTCAGCTGTTATTCAGCGACTTATTTCAAAAAACAGATTCTCGCCGCCTAACAGAAGACGGCTTTAGCAGACACCGTTTTTGTCGTTAAATTCTCCCCCTGAGCTTCTACCTAGAAGTTGAGTTTTTCCTTCCAAGTCGTCTTATCATTCAGCATTATTTTTCTGAGCCCAAAGTTGTCATGGTTGAATCTTTGTACCTCCAATACCTGTTCGGAGGATTTGTCAGTCTTATTGTTATCACAAATCCGCTCTCTAAGATTCCCCTTTTCATCAGCCTGACACAGGGAATGTCAGTGGATGTCAGAAAAAAACAAGCCAATTGGGCCTGTTATTACGCTGCCGCCATTATGCTTGTCAGCCTTGCCGCCGGCAACCTGCTCCTTGTCTTCTTCGGAATCTCATATGGAGCGCTGCGTATCTCCGGCGGTTTCGTCGTCGGTCTGATCGGATATCAAATGCTGTTCGGAGCTCGTGACCAACAAGGAGCGCCGGTTGTGCGCAGAGACAAGGACGACTACTCGTTCTTTCCGCTTGCGATGCCCGGTATCAGCGGTCCCGGTACGATCGCTGTGGTTATCGGTATCGCCTCAGAAATCGCGGAACTTCCGCAGGTAATCGATATGGCGGGCGCCTTCTTTATGACCGGAGTCGCCATTATCCTGACCGCATTTGTGACTTGGATCGTGCTTCGATGCGCCGATTACATCTCCGAGCGTCTCGGACCGAGCGGAACTCAGGTGCTGACTAAACTCATGGGGTTCCTGCTCATCTGTATCGGCGTCCAATTTATCGGCTCGGGCGTGCGAACGTTTATCGCAGGATCATAAACAAAGGGGCCTCAGGGCCCCTTTAGTTTACTTACTCAGTTGTCACGCTCTTTGCCAAATTTCTCGGCTTATCTACATCGGTCCCCTTGGCAACCGCTGTGTGATACGCCAGCAGCTGCAGAGGGAGCACATGAAGAATCGGAGAAAGATGACCATAGTTCTCGGGCATCTTAATCACGTGAATACCGGGCGCGCTTTCTATGTTTGTACCTTGGTCACAGAATACAAAAAGCTCTCCCTTTCTTGCACGAACTTCCTGCATATTGCTTTTCAGCTTTTCCAGCAGTTCGTCATTTGGCGCAACCGTCACTACCGGCATTTCTGCGTCAACCAGTGCCAGCGGTCCGTGCTTGAGCTCTCCGGCCGGATATCCTTCAGCGTGCAGATAGCTGATTTCCTTAAGCTTCAGCGCTCCTTCAAGCGCGATCGGATAGTGGACTCCGCGGCCTAAGAAAAGCGCATTATTTTTAGACGCAAAGAAAGAAGCCCATTCTTTAATTTCGTTTTCTTTCTCGAGGACGACATGCATGGCCTGAGGCAGATGACGCATATCAGCCATTAGTTTTTCCTCCGCCTCAGCGCTCAGTCTGCCTTTTTCTTTTGCAATCGCCAGCGTCATTAAAAAGAGCGACGCAAGCTGTGTTGTAAACGCCTTTGTTGAAGCCACACCGATCTCCACACCCGCTCGTGTGATGTAATGCAGTCGAGTCTGCTTCACCATAGCGCTTGTTGCAACGTTGCAGATGGTCATCGTCTTGTCCATGCCCAGAGATTTGGCATGTTCAAGAGCCGCTAAGGTATCCGCGGTCTCTCCCGACTGAGAAATCGTCAGCACCAGAGTGTCCTTATCGGGGACTGACTCTCTATAGCGATATTCGCTGGCAATTTCAACATCACAGGGAACCTTGGCAAGGGCCTCAAGCCAATATTTAGCCACCAGACCCGCGTAATAACTTGTGCCGCAGGCAATAATCAGAACGCGTTTAATCTGCTGGAAAATCTCTTTTGCCTCATGTCCGAAAATGGCGCTGGTAACGAATTGGACGCCTTCTAGGGTATCGGAAAGCGCCTGCGGCTGCTCGAAGATTTCCTTCTGCATGTAGTGCGTATAAGGGCCTAAGGCAATACCTGAAGTAAAGCCCTGAACAACAGAAACAGGCCTTTGGATCTCGACAAATTCGTCTCCTAAGCGGTTCCAGATCTGTGCTGAAGTCGGACGAATATCGGCAACGTCACCGTCTTCGAGATAGATATAACAATCAGTGACACCGGCCAGAGCAAGCGGATCTGAAGCGATAAAGTTTTCTTTATCTCCAAGCGCTACCACGAGAGGCGCGCTCATCTTGGCGCCAATGACACGATCCGGCTCATCTTTGCAGGAAACCGCAATGCCGTACGCACCCTTCAGACGAAGAACCGTCTTCTTTACCGCCTCAAGAAGATCCCCTTCGTAATAACTATGGACCAAATGAACGATAACCTCAGTATCGGTTTCACTTACGAATACGTAGCCCTTCGCTTTGAGTTCTTCTCGGAGCGGCTCATAGTTCTCAATGATGCCGTTATGAACCACCGCAATCTGATCATGCGAGAAGTGCGGATGTGTATTGCAGATCTCGGGCGCGCCGTGGGTAGCCCACCGAGTGTGAGCAATTCCGGAAAGTCCCTTAATTCCATTCTTTTCTGTCTGTTCGATCAGATCCTGAACTCTTGAAACCGTGCGCGCTCTTTTAAGCCGATTCTCATCGACTACGGCAACGCCGCATGAGTCATAACCACGATACTCAAGCCTTCTGAGACCTTCTGTCAGAATCGGAACAATATTTCTATAGCTGCAGCCAGCGACAATTCCGCACATTTCTAAACTCCATTAAATTTTTTTCTTGACAGGCCTCTGCCAGCCCTGAATTTCTGTCTGCCGCACGCGGCTGATAACTAAAACATTTTCCGACACGTTCTTTGTCACTGTCGTACCAGCCCCAACTGTAGCGCCTTTGCCCACTTTAACAGGCGCGACAAGCTGAGTATCACTGCCGATAAAGCAGTCGTCTTCAATGACCGTCCTGAATTTATTCACGCCGTCATAGTTGCATGTAATCGTTCCTGCTCCGATGTTGACTCCGGAACCCATAGCCGTATCGCCGATATACGAGAGATGATTGACTTTGCTTGCGGCACCGATCGAGCTTTTCTTAATTTCTACAAAGTTGCCAATGTGCACATCGTCCGACAGTTCTGCAAGCGGTCTCAATCGCGCAAAGGGCCCGATCTTCGCGTTCTTTCCGACTGTAGCTCCGTCAAAATGACTGTACGCTTCAACGGTTGTTCCGCTTCCGATCACAGAAGACTTAATCACACAGTACGGGCCGATCTTCACATTGTCTTCTATTACAACGTCACCTTCAAAAACGCATCCGACATCGATGAAAACATCGCGGCCGCACTTCAAATTTCCGCGAATATCCAGTCGGTTTTTGTCTGCGAGAAGCACGCCCTGCTTCATCAGTGCCACTGCCTGTCTGGCCTGATAAGCGCGTTCCAAGGCTTCTAACTGAAGTTTGTTGTTGGCACCTTCAACTTCCCAAGGGTCCGTTGCTTTAAAGGCATGTACAGTGCGGCCTTCACTGGCAGCCATCCCAACCAGATCTGTCAGATAGTATTCCTGCTGATTATTGTCGCAGCGAAGGTTTTTAAGCCAGCGCGTAAGATCCGGCGTCGGCACCAGCATAAATCCGGTATTTACCTCCCTGACCTTCTCCTGCTCGCTGTCTGCGTCTTTCTCTTCTACGATACGTTTTATCTCTCCGTTTTCACGAATAATTCTTCCGTAGCCGGTCGGATCATCTAAATCGATCGTCAAAAGACCAAACCCGCCTTCAGCAGCCTGAACGAGCTTTTTCAGCGTATCGGCAGTAATCAGGGGCACATCTCCGTATAAGACCAAAGTCGGAGAAGAAGGATCAAGGTATCTCTCGGCCTGCAGGACAGCGTGTCCTGTGCCTTTTTGTTCTGCCTGAAGCGCAAAGGATACCGGCTCACCATCCAGATGCGACATCACGGATTCGGCTCCGTGCCCAACCACAACAATAATTTTTCCTTCCGAGGAGACTTGTTTTGCAGCCGCAAGGACATGATCCAGCATCGGCTTGCCGCCGACCGGCTGCAGAACTTTGGGAAGTGAAGAATACATGCGTTTGCCGAGTCCGGCAGCCAAAATAACTATGTTCATTTTCTCAACAAATTAGCTTGCAGAATCATATAAATACTTGTCTTTGTTTTCCTGCCAGGAGCGAACGCATTCGCGATTTGCCCGAAGCGGCAGCAAAGAACCGAGTACCTGTCCAAAACCGGCGGCGAGGAATCCGCCCAGAAGCGCCGGGAATTCCTCCCCTAACGCAGTAAATGAAAGCACACCCCAGACAATGGTCCCGATGAAGATGGAGCACCAGCACCCGATCGTTGTGGAACGCTTCCAATACAGCCCTAGCGTCAGCGGCCAGAAAGCGCCAATCACCGGGAATTGATAAGCCATAGCCGCCAATTCATAAATCGGAGTGCCTTCCATACTGAGCGCATAGATCAAAACGCCAATTGCAAACACGATCAGTGAAATTCTCATCGCCTTCAATTCGCGCTGGTCGCTGAGCGGCATGATGTTTCTCAGAACGTTCTCAACAAATGTTGTTGTCGGAGCAAGCATGGTAGCTGAAGCGGTTGACATCACAGCCGAGAGGACAGCACCAAAGAAAAGAATGCGCAGCCAAAGCGGCATGTATTCCTTAATAAAGCTCGGCAGGATCTCCTGCGGATCGCTTGCCATCAGCTTTGCTGCCAAATCCGGAACCGCAAGGGTTGCGGCAATAACGATAAACATCGGGACCGAGGCAAACAACAGATAAAAAGAGCCGCCGAGAATAGGACCGAAACAGGCTATCTTCTCAGATTTTGCCGACATGACGCGCTGGAATACGTCCTGCTGAGGAATAGAGCCGATCATCATAGTGATCGCCGCAGAAGTCCAAAACATCCAATCCTTAAACGTATTTTCCGGGAAGAATCGAAACAGCTGATGTTCGCTCGCATATTCCGCAACTTTCATCGGACCACCCGCCATAGATCCCGCAAAGCAGGCGACAATCACCAAACCGATAACGATGATGATCATCTGGAAAAAATCCGTGAGCGCAACAGACCACATACCGCCGAAAACGGTATAGATCAAAACGACAATCGTTCCGACAATCATGGCATTGCTGACAGAGACATAACCTTCGGTCAGCAAATGAATGACAAGGCCCAAGGCTGCTACTTGAGCTGCAACCCAACCTAAATATGAGAGAACGACGAAAATTGAACAGCAGAGTTCTACTGACACGCCGTACCTTCTTCGATAGAAGTCGCCGACGGTAAGAAGACTCATGCGATAAAGCTTTCTGGCAAAAAACATTCCCACCAGAATCAGAGCCATACTGGAACCAAAAGGCTCCTCTACAACTCCAGACAATCCATTTTGAATAAACTGTCCGGGAAGACCAAGAACCGTCTCACTGCCAAACCACGTCGCAAAAGTCGCTGTAATAACCATTACCAGCGGAAGCGATCGACCGGCCAAAGCGTAGTCAGTGGTGCTTCGGACCCGTGTGGCCGCAAAAAGACCAATCGCGACGGTGCAGAGCAAATACAAACCAACAAACAGGGTCAGTTTCATTGCCGGATTATCCTCGTATCAAAAAATGAAAAAGAACGGTCGGCCTTTCGACTCTCCGAGCCAATGTTTAATTTTAGAAAAAAATTACTTGCAAGAAAAGAAAAAAGGGGCTTTTTGCCCCTTTCCGAAGGAACCTAAAAATTAAGCCTGCTGAATGCCTGCAAGCAGCCAGCCTGACTTGCCTTCCTTGGATTTAACCAAATTCCAAATCTCGTTGATCTTAGTCGGTTCACCGTTCTCTCTCAAATCTCCGGTGAAGCGGACAGAGGCAACGTACTCGGTCGGAGTCGTTTCAAAACCGGCAAGATCCGTGTGAAGGCTGACGATTTCAGTCAGGTTCGCGCCTTTAATTTCGCGACGCTGATGCGTCAGTTCAATGAACAGATCATCCGTGCAGTAGTTGGCGAGATCGTCCATATCTCCGCAGTCCCAAGCCTTCTGAAGCATCTTGAAATAGGCAGAGGACATATTCAGGAATTCTTCCTTATTGAATTCAGCAGGAACCTCAAAGCTGGAGGCGGAACTCTCGGAAGGATTCTCAGAGAATTCATCCATCGCGGAACCCGGACGAGCGCTAAAAGAAGAAGAGAGCGGTTCGGATGATTTCATCATGGGTTCGGGAGCCTTGTTTTCCTGCGGGAACGAAACCGAGCTTGTGCGCTGCTGCGTACTGGATGCCGCCGTAGTCTTTCGGGCCGTGAACATTCTAAAGGCGAGCAGCGCAAGCATAGCAAGCGTCAAAATCATCAGGAACTGTGCAAAGCCTTCGCCTAAACCAAGCATATTGGCAAGCGCCATAAAGCCGAGTGCAGCGGCAGCGCCGATTAAAAGACGTTTACCCATGCTCATACCGGCAGTCTTCGCTGCGGCAGTACCGGCAGCCGCAGCTGCTCCGGGCTTACGCGCCGCGGCGGCAGGGGCTTTTGAAGAGAACGGGGAGGAGGGAGCCGCCTTGGGGATGCTCATTGAACGGCCAAAACTGGAGCCGCCTCCAAGGCGAGCCGCGGATGCGTCTACCGTGACAGCGACAAGAGAGAGGCCGATCAAAAGAGCGGCAAAAAATTTCTTCATACTTTCCTCTATTTTCAATTTTTATATCCAATGTGAAGGGCTGTAATTCCAAAGGTGAAATTTTCCCACTCAACCTTTGAAAACCCCACGGAACTCATGATTTTAGCAAGAGTTTGCTGATCGGGGTGCATTCGGATGGACTCCGCTAAGTAACGATAGTTTTCAGCGTTTCCGGCGATTTTTGAGGCCAAAAAGGGCATCACATGGAAAGAATAAAAATCATAGAATGGTTTCATCCATGCCGCAGGTTTGGAAAACTCAAGAACTATAACTTTTCCGCCCGGTTTACATACACGCAGCATTTCGGCAAGCGCCCTGTCTTTGTGCGTCATATTTCTCAGGCCGTAAGACACAATCACGACATCAAAGTAGTTGCTCGGGCACGGGAGCGCCTCAGCGTCACACTCCGCGACATACGGAACATGCCCGGCCTCGCGCAGTCTGCGTTCACCAATCTTGAGCATCTCTAAATTGATGTCGGTAAGCCAGACTTCGCCTGACGGACCGATCTTTTTCTCGATCAGCAGTGAAATATCGCCGGTTCCGCCTGCGATATCAAGTACCTTCATATTTTCCTTGATGTCCGCTTTGTGAATCGCAGCATGTTTCCACATCCTATGCAGCCCAAAAGAAAGAATGTCATTCATCAAGTCATAGCGGGGAGCGACTTCATTAAAGACCTCCTTCACATGTTCTGCTTTTTCTTCCTCCGGAACTTTCTTAAATCCGAAGTCTGTTAGGTGTTTTTGCTCTTTGTCAGTCATGATTAATGATTTGGGCAGCTTGGTTTCTTTTTTTCAATAAAAGGAAGGTTTGCCGGATCATCCGGATCTCTTGATGCGCCGGCCTGTGTCAGCTCACTGAGGTAATCCTCCCAAAGCTGATCCTTGCGGACTCCGATTTCATAGAGCCAGTCCCAGCTGTATAGGCCGCTGTCATGGCCGTCTGAAAACGTAATCTTCAGCGCATACTCTCCGACAGGCTGGACGTCGGTAATCGTCACATCCCGTTTGCCGACCTGAAGTTTTTTCTCCTCAGGGGTATGCCCCTGAACTTCTGCCGACGGAGAGAATACTCTCAGGAATTCGTAAGGAAGCTCAAAGGGTTCTTCACCAAAGACGATTTCCAATAAACGTGATTTATTTCTGAAATTAATAGATGTAGGATTTTTCATGTTATTGCTCTCAATCGCAAAAGTGTATCAAGCTTATAGAGGCCTCTATCCCCGGAAGCTTTTTTCACCGAATATGAGCGATTGATTTGATTTAACCGATGACTGTTTTGTAGAATTGAACATCTTAGCACCCGTAGCTCATCTGGATAGAGTACTGCCCTCCGAAGGCAGGGGTAGTGGGTTCGAACCCCGCCGGGTGCGCCATTTTCTCTTGATCACTCTTCAGCTTTCGGGCGCCTCTTCCCGTGTTTCCTTTGTTTTAAGCAAAAAACAAGGATTTCAGCCGGGCTCATTTATATAATGATTCAAATCTCGATCCGTAAAAGAGCGCAGAAATGCTTCCTGCTTTACTTACCATTGCCGGTGTCCATCTTATTGCGCTGGCATCTCCCGGCCCTGATGTTTTTATTGTGATGCAGACCGCTGCAAGCCGATCCAGGAAGGAAGCTTTTTGCTGTGTTCTCGGAATTTCTCTGGGTGTTGCCTTTTGGGTTACTTTGGCTTTGCTCGGACTTCAGTGGCTGTTCGACACATTCATTTGGCTCCACAAAATTGTTATGGGGTTGGGCGGCATGTACCTACTTTGGATGTCATTCAATATCCTCCGACACGCGCTTAGCCGCTCTCAGGCAGCCGAGAACGTCGAAAGCGAAGTCCAATCCTCAGCCGCAAAAGCTTTTATCACGGGTCTCTGCACCAATCTTGCAAACGCCAAAGCGATCGTCTATTTCAGCGTCGTTTTCGCTCCTTTCATCACCCCGGACATGTCCGGCGGCTACTCTGCCGTGATCGGTATTCTTGTCGTTTTAGAAACATTCCTGTGGTTCTCGTTTGTCGCCCTTTTGCTCGGAATGCCAAAGCCGAAACAAATTTATCGATCAGCCGGAAGGTGGATCGACGGAGTGTGCGGCGTTATTTTCGGAGCATTCGGCGCCGCACTGCTGTACTCCGCTGCAGTTAAATAAAAGTAAGCACTTACTTCTATTCCTCTAAGGGATCAACCTTTTGAATAATATACAGTTTATCGTTCTCTCTAATTTTTTCTGAAAGTCGGAACGTTACATGCCGCCCCTTACAAACCTGCGTCACCGGTTTGCCGTCCACACAGGGATTTTTCAATTCAGAATAAACCGCTCCCGTTGTCGGCCCGGTAATGAGGATACGATCTCCTGCTCTAATTTCTGCAGCCTGAATTAAAAATTCGGCGACACCCGCCTTAGCAAAATATTTACAGCCTTTGCCCGCATAGATCTTTCTTTCGGTAGCCTGTGAGCCGTAGCGATTGCTCCACTCCCCCATTGTCTGTCCGAGGTAATAGCCATTCCAGAATCCGCGGTTATAAACTGTTGATAATTTATCGTCCCAAGACTTGCTGATCTCTTCGTTCCAGTTTCCTGCCAAAACCTGTCTAATCGCCTGATCGTAGGCTTCAACCACGGTTTTTACGTACTCGGCACCTCGAGCGCGCCCTTCAATCTTGAAAACACGAACACCGGCCTTCATCATCAAATCGATAAAACCAATTGTCTTCAGATCCTTCGGAGACATGATGTATTCATTATCGATTTCCAGTTCGACATCCCGCTCCTTATCTTTAACGATGTAAGCGCGTCGGCAGGTCTGCATACAGGCGCCTCTGTTAGCGCTTCTGCCGCGGGTATTGAGACTGAGGTAGCACTTGCCGCTGATCGCCATACAAAGAGCTCCGTGGCAGAACATTTCAATTCGGACCAAATCTCCGTTAGGACCTCGAATTTGTTCACTCTGTATGGCCTCGTATATTTTCTTAACCTGCCTCAGATTAAGTTCTCTTGCAAGAACCACAACGTCGGCAAACTGCGCATAGAACTTTAATGCCTCTTTGTTGGAGATATTCAGCTGCGTGGAAAGATGCACTTCCATTCCTCTTTCGCGGCAATACATCATCACCGCGGCGTCAGACGCAATCACCGCAGATATCCCGGATTCAGCCGCCGCATCAATGATCTCTCTCATCAGAGAAATATCTTCATCATAGATAACGGTATTCACCGTCAAATAGCTTTTGACTCCGTGACTTTTACAAAGCTCTGCGATTTCCTTCAAATCGTTTATCGTGAATTCATTTGCGGACTTAGAACGCATATTGAGCGCTCCGATGCCAAAATAAACTGAATCGGCGCCCGCCTGAAATGCCGCCGCTAATGACTCACGTGACCCGACCGGGGCCATAATTTCAAAATCTTTACGTTCCATATTAAAAACTCAAAGGGTCAACGTCGATATGCCAAACATTCTTGAACTGCCGGTTTTCTATTTCTGATGTGAATACCGCTAAAAACCGCTGCAGTTCCATTTTGTTGTCTGCCTCTATCAGCAGCTGAGCCCGTTCAATATCCATTACCTTCTGAACCGTCTGCGGAACCGGATCATAGAACCGAACACTTCTCGTTTGGACAGAAAGACCGATTTTCTTTACCTGAGATAGGAAGTCCAAGACTTCTCTAATGTCCTTTCCTTCGGAAATCATGAGCGCCTGAGCAGAGTACGGCGTCATGGAAGCTGTTTTACGTGCTTTTAATTCCTCTTGAGCAAATCCTTCGAAATCGTTGTCCTTCAGATATCGAAACAAGCTGTCCTTCGGATATTTCGTTTGAATCAGTACTTCGCCCTGCTCTCCGCTCCTTCCGGCACGTCCGGCAACCTGCATGAGCACGGAAAACAGTCTCTCTCGAGCGCGGTAGTCAAAGGACAGAAGCTGCGGATCAGTGTTCAGCACAACGACCAAAGACACCTTCTTGAAGTCGTGTCCTTTCGCCACAATCTGAGTTCCGACCAGAATATCAACTTCTCCGCTGTGAACTGCTTCAAGCATCCGACTCGCGCTTCCTCTGCGTCGGGCCGAATCCTGATCAAGTCTCATGATTTTAGCCTCGGGCCATTTTACTTCCAGCTCTTCTTCCGCCCTCTGAGTTCCTCTTCCGACGGGCTGAAGCTCATAGGAGCCGCACTTTGGACAGCTCGTGGGCAGCTTCATACTCCATCCGCAGTAATGACAGGTAAGTCTTCCCGTTGTTTTATGGAAGACCGCATAGGCCGAGCAGTGGGGACAAGTCGAGTGCCAACCGCAGCTTTTACACTCCACGACCGGCGCAAAGCCTCGACGATTTAAGAAAACAATCGATTGGCGCCCCTTTTCCAGGGTATCTGTAATTTTCTCCGCTGTCTCTGAGCATATCCCGTTCTGCGGACGGTCCAAAGAAGTATCAATAAGCGTAATACGGGGAAGCTCAGCTGATTCGACTGCCCGCTTCTTCATCTTGTAAAGCCGGAATCTTCCTTCCAAAGCGTTTCGATAGGACTCCAGAGACGGCGTTGCAGAACCCAAAAGCACAGGAATGCCTTCAATCTGAGCTCTTTTAAGCGCTAGGTCCCTCGCGTTATAACGAACCCCTTCATGGGATTTATAGGAAGCATCATGCTCTTCGTCGACTATGATCAGCTTTAAATTCGGAAGGCTGGCAAATACGGACAGACGTGTACCGACCAAAATACTTGCCCGCTCTTCATGACAGGCCAGCCAAGATGAAGCTTTCTGACCTTCGGCCATGGATGAATTCCACGTAGCGACAACCCGATCTTTAAATCGATTGCCTATCCGGGAAACCAATTGAGGCGTCAGATTAATCTCCGGAACCATCAGCAGGATCTGAGCCTTTGGATCGGCTTTAAATGTATTCTCAATAAGCCTTAGATAAACCTCTGTCTTGCCGCTTCCGGTAACACCGAAAAGAAGAGCCGGTGAAAATCCTTTGCTTTGAGAAAAGTCATCCACAATAGCCTCCTGCTCTTTGTTGAGCAGGGGGATGTCTTCCGGAGCGTCGTTAGATTTAAATTTTCGGTCTCTTAATTTGGAAAGAGAATTCGCATAGTTCGGACCGGGAATCCTGCGGAAAAATTTTGGAAGTGCAGGGACCGCCACCATCCCGTGCCTGCTGAGATAATAACGAGCGGCAAAGGCGGTCAGTCTCATCCAGTTTTCGGAAAGCGGCGCAATTTCGTCCGGTCTTCCGGCAACCTTTCTCAGTTTATTGACCGGCCATTCGGAACTGTCGGAGAATCCGGCAACGATGCCTATGACATTTCTTCTTCCAAGCGGGACAATACAGCGCTCTCCGACGTGCAAGCCCAGCTCCGGCACATTCTTATAGTCGAGCTGGCCCCTTAAAGGAGCATCAACAATGACTTTAACAATTGACTGGGCCATAGCGCTGAGATATTCCGTACAAATTTAAAAAGAACGGCCTCCAAGTTAACTCAGAGACCGATCGAATTACTTTACTTCATTAACAGCCGGTTTTTCAGCTCAAATACAATTTGATTCCATTTTTCACTTAATCATGGAATCTGCGGCTGTATTCATGCACTTCATCCACCAGCGCAGCGACTGTATCAGGATCCGTATCTTTATCAATGCCGTGCCCCAAATTGAAAACATGGCCACCCTGACCAACCATACCGAAATCTTCAATGACTTTTCTCGCCTGAGTTCTGACTTCATCCGGTCCTGCAAAAAGAATAGACGGGTCCATATTTCCCTGCAGACAGACGCTGTCACCGATCTGACGGCGTACATCTCCCAAACTAACCGTCCAGTCAACACCCATTGCATCGGCGCCGCAAGCGGCAATATCCGTAAGCCAAGGAGCAGATCCTTTCGTAAAGACGATTGAAGGGATTCTCTTTCCGTCTCGTTCCTTAATTAAGCCGGAGACGACCTGAGAAATGCACTTCAGCGAATACTCAAGATAATCACTGTGAGCAAGAGCGCCGCCCCATGTATCAAAAATCATCACGGCGTTTGCACCGGCCTCAATCTGTGCATTCAGATAAGAGGTCACGGCTGTGGTGTTGACGTCCAGAATCTGTTTTAAGAGGTCAGGGCGCCTATACAGCATTTCCTTAACCTTTCTAAAGTTCGATGAACTTCCGCCTTCAATCATGTAGCAGGCAAGCGTAAACGGGCTTCCCGAAAAGCCAATCAGAGGAATACGGTCGTTCAGCGCTCTCTTGATTTCTACTACCGCGTCGGTAACGTACTTCAGTTTATCGGCGGGATCAGGAACAAAGAGTTCTTTTACCGCAGCCTCATCCTGAACGGGTTTCGCAAACTTCGGTCCTTCACCTGGCAAAAACGAAAGGCCAAGCCCCATTGCGTCAGGAATCGTCAGAATATCGGAGAAAAGAATCGCCGCATCCAAAGGATAACGATCCACCGGCTGGAGCGTCACTTCACATGCATAATGTGGATTCATTGCCAAATCCATAAAACTTCCGGCTTTAGCTCTTGTTGCGCGGTATTCCGGCAGATAACGGCCCGCCTGACGCATCAGCCAAATGGGAGTGTAAGGAACCTTCTCTTTTAAAAGAGAACGGAGAAAAATATCATTCTTTAAAGGCATAGAATCCCTGTCCTGATTAATTTGCTGAACTTCCTACATTGTAGAAACAGAAAATGAATCAGTGATTAAGACAATGGGGCAGAACTGCATCGAAATATTTTTTCGTGCAGTTCAATTTATTAACGAACTACCAGTACAGGACGATCAGCTTTAGCTAAAACCTGCTGGGTAGAGCTTCCGATAAACAAAGAACCGAGCGTGCCCAAACCGCGGCTTGCCATAACGATGAAGCGAACATCACGTTCCTGTGCCGTTTTAAGAATGGCATCCGGAACAGAGTTGCCGACGACTTCAGCAACCTCACAAGGAACGCCGACTCTCTGGCATGCATCTTTGACATCCTCGAGAGTGCGGTCAGCGACTTCAGAGCCCTTCGCTTTGACAACTGTCATACCAAGAACGCAGGTGTTGAGGTTTTTTGCAAGTTTTGCAGCGGTGGTAATGGCTTTTTCCGAAATTTCGGAACCGTCAGTTGAAACAAGAATCACGGGTATCTCCTGGTAAAGGTCAATCGGTATATTTTAGTCAATTACTGGATAAAAAAAACTCCGGTAGATACCTAGTAAATACCGGAGTTTAAAAAAGACTTAGATTTATCTCTTGAGCTTCTGCAGGATACGAAGCTGTTCGGCGAGCATACTGATTTCCGCTTCAACCTTAGCAAGCTCGATTTCGCTTGCGCTTGTCTTAGCAGCAGCCTTCGCTCTTTCCATAGCTTCTTTCGCCTTGGCTTCATCAAGGTCTTTACTTCTGATAGCCACATCAGCCAGCACGATTACATGGTAGGGCTGAATTTCTAAGACCCCGCCCGCTACGAAGATTTCCTCTTCCTGGTTCCCGTTCGTATGAATACGAACAAGACCCGGACGAATCAGCGTAATGAGAGGGGTATGGCCTGGCAGAATACCGAGCTCGCCTTCGATACCGGGCAGAGCTACAAACTCGGCGTCGCCGCTAAAAAGACTTTCTTCAGCGTTTACAACGTCGACTTTTAAGGTTTTTTCCATTTAATTCTCCAGGTTGGCTGGTGAGAGACGAGCTCTCACCTCAGATTACTTGATGGTCTTAGCCTTTTCAAAAGCTTCATCAATTGTGCCGACCATGTAGAAGGCCTGTTCCGGAAGCTGATCGCATTCGCCGTCAACAATCATCTTGAAGCCGCGGATGGTTTCCTTCAGCGGAACATACTTACCGGGGGAACCGGTAAACACTTCAGCAACATGGAAGGGCTGAGAAAGGAATCTCTGGATCTTACGAGCTCTTGTAACGGCGAGCTTATCTTCAGGAGAAAGTTCGTCCATACCAAGAATCGCAATAATATCGCGGAGTTCTTTATAGCGCTGCAGAGTGGCCTGAACACGGCGAGTTACGCTGTAATGTTCTTCACCGATGATGTTCGGGTCGATCTGACGAGAAGTAGAGTCAAGCGGGTCGACAGCCGGATAAATACCCAGAGCTGCGATATCACGAGACAGAACAACTGTAGCGTCCAAGTGACCGAATGTTGTAGCCGGAGAGGGGTCAGTCAAGTCGTCAGCAGGAACGTAAACAGCCTGAATGGAGGTAATAGAACCAACCTTTGTAGAAGCAATACGTTCCTGAAGCTTACCCATTTCTTCAGCCAGTGTCGGCTGATAGCCTACGGCTGACGGCATACGGCCGAGCAGGGCGGATACTTCAGTACCGGCCAGTGTATAACGATAAATATTGTCGATGAAGAGAAGAATATCTCTGCCTTCATCACGGAAGGCTTCAGCCATTGTCAGACCGGTAAGAGCCACGCGGAGACGGTTTCCGGGAGGTTCGTTCATCTGACCGAAGACCATGGCCACTTTGTCGAGAACCTTAGATTCGCCCATTTCATGGTAGAAGTCATTACCTTCACGGGTACGTTCACCGACACCGGCGAAAACAGAGTAGCCGCCGTAAGCCTTAGCGATGTTGTTAATAAGTTCCATCATGTTGACGGTCTTACCAACACCGGCACCGCCGAACAGACCAATCTTACCGCCTTTGGCGAACGGGCAGACAAGGTCAATAACCTTAATGCCTGTTTCAAGAAGGTCGACGGACGGGCTCAGTTCGTCAAACTTAGGAGCAGCTCTGTGGATCGGCATACGCTTTTCTTCGCCGATCGGACCTGCTTCATCGATCGGACGTCCGAGAACGTCCATGATACGGCCGAGAGTCTTCGGGCCGACCGGAACTGTAATTCCGTGACCGAGAGCTTTAACAGCCATACCGCGCTGGAGACCTTCGGAAGAACCCATAGCAATGGTTCTAACGATGCCGTCACCCAGCTGCTGCTGAACTTCAAAGGTCAAACCTTCTTCAGCAAGCTTATTGTTTTCGTCCTTTTCAAGGACAAGTGCGTCGTAAACTTTCGGCATTTCTTCGCGGGGGAACTCGATGTCGACCACCGCGCCGATAACCTGTACGATCTTTCCGATACTCATAGGTATTCCTCGTTTCGATTTCTTTTCAATTAAGACACAGCCGCGGCGCCACCGACGATTTCGGTGATTTCCTTAGTAATGCCGGCCTGACGTGTCTTGTTGTAGACCAGTTGCAGATCGTCGATAAGCTTCTTAGCGTTATCAGATGCGGCCTTCATGGCGACCATACGAGCACTCTGTTCGCTTGCCATGTTTTCCGCTACTGCCTGATAAATAAGCGCTTCAACGTAACGCTTGAGCAGAACCTTTAAAACTTCTTCAGGGCTAGGTTCATAGATGTAGTCCCAAGAGTTTTGATGTTTGTCCGTCTCAACGGCCGATTTCGGCAAAGGAAGAAGCTGTTCAATCACAGGTTCCTGCTTCATCGCATTGATGAAACGGGAGTAGGCGATGTAGACGTGGTCTACACGGCCTTCCTGATAGGCTTCGATCTGAACTTTAATCGCTCCGAGCAAGCGTTCCAAATTTGGACGATCACCGAGCTGAACGACCTGCGAGACAATTGGCACACCGATGCGCTGGAGGAAACCTAATCCTTTGTTTCCAATAGCAGTCGCTTCAACTTTCTTACCTTCATGCGCCCAATCTCTAAGGGTATGAGCCAAAAGTCTCTGAATATTGGTATTCAAAGCGCCGGCCAAACCCTTATCGGTTGAAACAACAATCAAGCCGATGTTCTTTTCCTCCGCAGACTTGCGGAGGAACGGATGAACGGCTTCTGTTGAAGCTTCTGCCAGGTGACCGATTAAGTTACGGATGGTATCGCCGTACGGACGGGCCGCACGCATACGATCCTGGGCCTTCTTCATCTTGGAAGCGGCCACCATCTCCATCGCCTTTGTGATCTTACGGGTGTTTTGAACCGATCTGATCTTGGCTCGAATTTCTTTGGTACTTGGCATTAGGATCCTCTAACGTTGCTCAATTAGAAAGCACCGGATTTCTTGAACTCTTTGACAGCTTCTGTCAGAAGTTGTTCATCTTCCTTAGAGAGCTGCTTTGTCTCTTCAATACGTCCGATCAGATCCGCATGATTAATCTTCATGTAATCCTGCATCGCGTTTTCGACTTTCAGAGCATCCTTAACTTCGACATCATCATAGGCACCCATGTTGATGGCGAAAAGTACGAGAGCTTCTTCCCAAACCTGAAGAGGCTGGTACTGAGGCTGTTTCATGAGTTCGGTAACGATACGGCCGCGTTCCAGCTGTTTGCGTGTCGCTTCGTCAAGGTCGGAAGCAAACTGAGCAAACGCAGCAAGTTCACGGTACTGAGCCAGGGCCAGACGTACACCGCCGCCAAGTTTCTTAATAACTTTGGTCTGAGCAGCACCGCCGACTCGAGAAACCGAGATACCGGGGTTGATCGGAGGACGGATACCGGCGTTAAAGAGGTCGGTTTCCAAGAAGATCTGACCGTCGGTAATAGAAATCACGTTGGTCGGAACGAACGCTGTAACGTCGCCTGCCTGTGTTTCAATAATCGGAAGAGCAGTCATAGAACCAGTCTTACCCTTGACAGCACCCTTGGTAAAGCGTTCGACGTATTCCGGGTTGACACGCGCAGCTCTTTCGAGCAGACGGCTGTGCAGATAGAAAACGTCGCCAGGGTAGGCTTCACGTCCCGGCGGACGGCGAAGCAGCAGGGAAATCTGACGATAGGCCCAAGCCTGCTTGGTCAAGTCATCATAAACAATGAGAGAGTCCTCACCGCGGTCGCGGAAGTATTCACCCATTGTTGCTCCGGAGTAAGGAGCAATGTACTGCATGGCTGCAGATTCGGAAGCGGAAGCCGCAACGACGATGGTGTAATCCATTGCGCCGTATTCTTCGAGCTTACGAACAACGTTGGCAATCGTAGAAGCCTTTTGGCCGATCGCAACATAAATACAGATAAGGTCTTTGCCTTTCTGATTGATGATGGTATCGATAGCAACAGCAGTCTTTCCAGTCTGACGGTCGCCAATGATCAATTCACGCTGACCGCGTCCGATAGGAACCATAGAGTCAACAGACTTAAGACCGGTCTGGACAGGCTGGCTAACAGACTGACGTTCGATAACGCCAGGAGCAACCTTTTCAACAACGTCATATTCGTCGGTAACGATCGGGCCTTTGCCGTCAATCGGCTGACCAAGAGCGTTAACGACACGACCGATCAGGGCGCGTCCGACGGGGACCTGAAGGATTCGGCCGGTAGTTTTAACAATGTCGCCTTCGGAGATATGTTCATAGCTACCCAGAATAACAGCACCGACAGAGTCTCTTTCAAGGTTAAGAGCGAGACCGTAGGTGTTGTTGGGGAACTCAAGCATTTCACCCTGCATCACATCGGAAAGTCCGTGGACACGACAAATACCGTCGGTAACAGATACGACTGTACCTTCGGTACGAAGGTTGGTATTCAGACCCATACCTTCGATTCGCTGCTTCAGCAGCTCGCTAATTTCACTCGGATTGAGTTGCATAGCTATCAGCTCCGTAATTAACTTGTGAGGCGAGACTTCATTTGCTCAAGTCTTGCCTTAACTGTGCCATCAAGCACCTTGTCACCGACTGTAACGCGGACTCCGCCGATCAAAGAGTTGTCAACGACAACCTTGGGCAGAAGTTTCAGGTTCGGGAATTTCTTTTCCAGAGCCTTGACAAGGTCAGCTAACTGCTCATCATTCATGGGGTATGCGCTTTCGATAAGAACGTCGGCCTCATGATTTTCCTGATTGAGCAAATGACGAAATTGTGCAGTGATCTGAGGAAGAGCTTCGAGTCTTCCGTTTTCGATTACTAATTTGAGGAGGTTTTCGGCTTCGGCAGGAACCTTATCACCGAGCATTCCTCGAATAAGATCGTAAGTTTGGTTCACGGTCAAAGAAGGATCGTTAGATAATTCTTTGAGCTTAGGATCCTCAACGATCTCATCCAGCACGTCGAGAACAGGCAAAAGCTTGTCAGCCAAACCCTCTTCTTTACTGTCCTTAACAGCCTTAAGCAACGCTTCGGCATAAGGACGTGCGATAGTTGAGATCTCTGCCATGATTACAATTTCGCCTTAAGTTGGTCAAGTAATTGCTGGTGAGCCGAAGCATCGACTTCTTTACCCAGGATCTGGGAAGCTCCGGACACAGCCAAATTTGCAACCTGATCCCTAAGAACGTCTTTGGCAGCCTGGATTTCCTGAGCAGCCTGTGCACGAGCCGCGGCAATGATCTTATCGGCTTCGACCTGAGCCTGTTCTTTGGCTTCGTCGATAATAGCCTGACCACGCTTTTCGCCCTGAGCAACAATAACCTGAGACTGGGCTCGAGCGGCAGCTTCGATGGAAGCTCCTTCTTTTTTCGCTTCTTCCAAAGCATGTTCGCCGCGATCAGCTGCGGCTAAACCGTCAGCAATCTTTTTCTGCCGCTCTTCGATTGCTCGATTGAGCGGTGGCCAAATGAACTTCATGGTGATCCAAGCACCGACGAAGAACACGGCCATCTGTACGAACAATGTGGCATTAATGTTCATTTTCTAATCCCGTTAAGCATTTGCTGAGCAAATGCAGTTTGTCTATAAAAACCGCAACGAAGGTTTGGCTGATTAGCCGACAAACGGGTTAGCAAAGGCGAACATCATGGCGATACCAACACCGATAAGGAACGCAGCATCGATAAGGCCGGCGAGAAGGAACATCTTGGTCTGCAGTGTGTTGATGAGCTCAGGCTGGCGAGCAGAGGCTTCAAGATACTTGGAACCCATGATAGCGATACCGATACAGGCACCGAAAGCACCAAAGCCAATAATCAGGCCACAAGCTAATGCAACATAAGCGACGTTTGTCATAACGAACTCCTTGTTTAATATGACGTGTTTAAATCAAAAGAAAGAAAATAATTAGTGTCCTTCATGAGACTGACCGATGTAAACCAGAGTCAGCATCATCATAATGAAGGCCTGAAGTAAAACAATAAGAATATGGAAAAGCCACCAGCAGAGACCAGCAAAGAACTGGCCGATCACACCGAAAGCAGTCATTCCGATTTCTCCCTGCCAAAGCATACCTGTAAGCAGAGCGATCAGGAAGAACAGCAGTT
Source organism: Parasutterella muris (assembly GCF_943193095.1). Lineage (NCBI taxonomy): Bacteria > Pseudomonadati > Pseudomonadota > Betaproteobacteria > Burkholderiales > Sutterellaceae > Parasutterella > Parasutterella muris. Next base: position 42,784 of record NZ_CALPCV010000012.1, read on the forward strand.
CACCGGCATACATGTTGCCGAAGAGTCGCATACCCAGAGAGACTGTTTTAGCAATGTATTCGATGATGTTTAAAAGGAAATTAAACGGCCAGAGCAGGATGAAATTACCGAAAGGCGCTGTGAAAAGCTCTTTGTTGAAACCGGCAATACCCTTGATCTTAATACCGTAGTAGATCATGAGAAGAAGCACGCCGCAGGAAATGCCGAGCGAACCGTTCAAGTCGGCAGTTGGAAGCGGACGCAGATAGTGAATTCCGAACCAGCTGCCGATGGCGGGGAGCAAATCAACCGGGATAAGGTCGATTGCATTCATAAAGGTAACCCAAACAAAAACTGTCAGAGCAAGCGGAGCGATGAAGGTTCTGTCTCCGTGAACGATAGATTTCGCCTGATCAGAAACCATCTCAACAAGCATTTCAACAGCACACTGCCATTTCCCCGGAACTCCGGTGGTCGCTTTCCTGGCCGCTGAGTATAAAACCCAAAGCGCAAGAATCATCATTGCGATAGAGAATACTGCCGTGTCGAAGTTAAAAACAGAAAAGTCAACAATGCTTGTCTGCTTTACTGTGGACAGATGCGTTAAGTGGTGCTGAATATACTCAGTAGCCGTGCCTGCCATGATTGTTAATCCTTAATTATTCCCTGCTAGCTAAAGCAAAAACGTGACTTAATAGAACTACGCCGGCCGACAAAATAAACGCTAACCAGTTAAGTTCTTTATAAAACAAAGCGACGCTGAGAAATCCTAAGATGACCAGCGAAACCTTGATAAATTCAAAAACAAATACCCCTAGAGGACTTGCGGCTCTGTTCCTGGTTAAGTACATCAAAAAAATAACCAAGAAAGACGGGAGCGCACACACAGCACCACCTAATAAGGACGACACAGCCGCCGCACTTCCGCCAATGGCCAGCGCAGCAACTGTACAAATCAGACAGGCTATCAGTTGGCAGAAAACAACTCTTCTTAACGCTTTCATAAAAACAATTGTCTTCAGACCGTCCTGTAGAAACACGTGAATTCTAATAACTTAGCTTAATCTGAGCAACTCAAACCGCAGAATATCATCCGTTCTACCGAAGGGTTTATATGGATACAGGTATATTTTGTTACGTTTTTAACGACTTAAGAGCCTCATAAGCTCTTCCATATCTTTTTTCGAGTCAAATGAAATGCGCAGAACTCCCTTTCCCGAATCGCCGGATGTAACCTTTACTTTCAGGTTTAGGATTTTTGAGAGTTCTTTCTCGTATGACGCCCATTCTTTGTTTTTTTCAGAAGGCGCTTTCGGCTGATCCTTTTGCTCAGACTGTTCTTTCATCCTCCGGACAAGCTCTTCAGTCTGTCTAACGGATAAATCCTTCGAAATGATCAGGTTCGCTGCAGAAATTCTCTCTTTTTCCGGAAGCGAAAGAAGGCATCTGGCGTGCCCCATATCGAGTTGCCCCTCACGAACCATATCCTGAATCTCTTGGGGTAATGAAAGCAAGCGAAGAATATTGCTGATCATCGGACGTGACCGCCCGATAGCTGCCGCTATTTCTTCGTGGCTGTACTTAAATTCCTGAACCAAACGCTCCAACCCAGCTGCGACTTCCATCACATTAAGGTCCTCGCGTTGCAGATTCTCAACAAGCCCGATTATCATTGCCTGCTTATCGTTTACACCCAGAATACGAACTGGGACTTTTTTCAAACCGGCTAATAATGCAGCCTGATAGCGGCGTTCACCGGCGAGAATCTCAAATTTGTCCGCATCCGTCCTTCTCACAACAATCGGGTTAAGAATGCCGTTTGCTTTAATTGAATCTGATAAATCTTTCAGAGAATCCTGTTCAAACTTTGTCCTCGGCTGGAACTTTCCGGGATGCAGAGAGTTGATGGGAAGGGTCGAAGGTAAAGTTTCGTCCGGGGATGTATCAAGGACATCAGCAACGCTCTTCACGCCAAAAAAATTATCTAAGCCTTTTCCTAATCCTTTGGGTTTTCTTGTTACCAATTTATTTACCTTTCTTTCCGCGTTTAATCAACTTGTGGAGTTTTTCCCGTTTTGCAAATTCCTCGGCAAATGATCTATAGGCCTGGGCTCCTCTTGAGCTCGAGTCATAGTTCAGACCGGACAGCCCATGACTCGGTGCTTCCGCTAAGCGAACATTCGTAGGTACAACCGAACCAAACATAGATTTTCCAAAGAACTCAGTCAACTGATCGCTAACCTGTCGCTGAAGAGTGATTCTCGGATCAAACTTCACACGAAGCAGACCGGATATAACCAGATCTCCGTTTATTTGTTCACGCACTGCGCGAATCGTCAGAAGCAAATCGGATACACCCTCAAGGGAAAAGTACTCGCAAGTCATCGGGATAATCAGACCCGCTGAAGCACTGAAAGCATTAATGGTTAAGATCGACAATGTCGGCGGGCAATCAATCAGAACGACGTCGTATTCGTCTTCAAGAGGGGAGAGGAGTTTCTTAAGCGCCAATTCCTTCTGTTCGGCCCCCAGAAGCTCTTCTTCTGCAGAGGCAAGTCGTCTGTTTGCTCCGGCAACATCGTAGCCATTTTGTGAGTGAGTGATCACTCTCTTTAAATCAGCCTGACCAATAATTGCTTCATAAATCGAAGGAAGCAGCTTCACTTTATCGATACCGCTTCCCGTAGTTGCATTACCTTGAGGGTCAAGGTCAATTAGAAGGACGCGATAAGACATCTCGGCAAGTGCTGCCGCTAAGTTAACAGCGGTCGTGGTCTTACCGACTCCGCCCTTTTGATTTGCAATACAGTAAATCTTTGACATTTAAGATTTCTTTCTAAACCCACTAAGTAACCGCACAATTTTACAGAGATTTAATTTTATTTTTCACCGAAAGGAACAGTGCCGTCAAAGACTGATTCAAATTGTCTATAAGTAGTCTCAAGACGGTAATGCTTAGGACATTTTAATCTTCCGTCCTCTAGAATGTTTCGTACAGGGCAAAACTTTGACCGATGTATCAGATAGCTGGAATACAGAAATGAGTGATCCCATCAAACTTCCCGATCGTCTGACCGCAGAGGATTCTTCTCCTCTTTGGGAGCAAGTTCTCAATGCCGCGGACGCCGGACAAGTGCGAACAGTAGACGCTGCCGCAGTTAAATTCTGTGATGAAAGCGGCTTAACTTTACTCTATGAAATAAGACGGCAGCCGGAGAGATTCCAGCTCATTAATCTTTCCGCTGATCTTGAAAGCGTATACGCGACGATGCTTCGGAATTTTTCACCGGACTTAACAGAGCGTGAGAAATTAGGGTTCGTCAGCACATTAGGTAAGTGGCTAGCCGATAAAGTTACCGATACAAAAAAGAGCATCACTTTTTTAGGCTCATGCATATGCGCTCTTTTTGGTGTCCTTATTCATCCCTCACTGATCAGATTCAGAGAGATTTACGATATTTCGGATGAGAGCGGAAGTAAAGCAGTCACCATTATTTGCCTCATCGGTTTTTTAATGGGCGTCATCATTGCATTTGAAACAGCGCTCGTTGCGAAAATTTTTGGTGCTGTCATCTTTGTCGTCAATGGTATTGGAATTGCCATGACACGCGAACTTGGTCCTCTAATGACCGCTATTTTATTTGCAGGTCGTACCGGTTCAGCGTTTGCCGCGCAGATTGGAACGCAAAAGGTAAGTGAAGAACTTAATGCAATTACCACGTTCGGTCTTGACCCGGTCTATTTTCTTGTGGTTCCTAGATTAATCGCCTCTTCACTTGTCCTCCCGCTTCTTTCTGTATTTGCCACGATACTTGGTGTATTAGGCGGCGGCCTGGTCATGAGGCTTTACGATATTACATTCACGCAGTTTTACATCCAGCTCATCCACTCAATTTCTGCGACGGATGTTTTTTTCGGCCTTATAAAGGCGGTTATTTTTGGATTTGTTATCGCCTTAATCGGCTGTGAATGCGGCATGAATACGGGTGCGGGCGCAGCTGCTGTGGGTGATTCGACGACTAAGTCCGTCGTCAAAAGCATTGTCTGGATCGTTCTGATTGACGGAGCCGCAGCTCTGCTCACCAACCGATTAGGATTTTAACCATGAAGGAAAGAGAATCTGTTATTCAGGTTAAAAACCTGACAATGGGATGGCCGGGAAAAGTTCTCTTGGATAATGTCTCTTTTGACATATACGATCGTCAGATTGTTTTTATTATGGGAGGTTCCGGATGCGGAAAGTCGACATTAATGAAAACAATTATTGGTCTTAATCCGCCTTTGTCCGGTGACATACTCATCAGAGGGAAAAGTATTATTCACTCGGGAAACGAAATCCCGAATATCCAGCGCAGTCTGGGCATTATGTATCAAAGCGGCGCTCTTTTTGGTTCCCTCAGCGTTCTCGAAAACGTACGCTTTCCTTTGGATCAGTTCACCGACCTGCCAATGAAAGCTAAGAATCTAACGTCTCTAATGCTTCTGAATGCGCTTGAGATGCCTGCAGCCGCTAATCTCATGCCTGGTGAGCTTTCCGGAGGCATGATCAAAAGGGCAGGTATCGCCAGAGCACTTTCTTTAGGTGCAACTATTCTTCTTCTTGATGAGCCAAGTGCGGGTTTAGATCCGATCACTTCGGCCAATCTTGACGAGACTATCAAAAAGCTAAGGGACGAACTCGGCTGTACCTTTGTTATTGTCAGTCATGAACTGCAAAGCATTTTCAGAATTGCGGACAGGTGTCTGATGCTGGATCCGAAGACAAAATCCATCATTGCTGATGGAAATCCAAAAGAGCTTCAGGAGAACTCGCCCAATCCGTGGGTAAGGCAATTTTTTAATGCAGAGCCTGATTCGGAGAATTAAATGAACAATAGAGCAAATTATTTTCGGCTGGGTCTGTTTGTTTTGACAGCCATTGTTCTGGCCGTCCTTTCGATCGGTGTCATAGTAGGTCCGAATCTTTTTCGTCCTCAGAGTCACCTCGAAACGTATTTCATGTTTTCTATTAGCGGGCTTGAAGTTGGATCTCCAGTTAAATTTAGAGGAATACCGGTAGGGGAGGTGGAAGAAATTCTTCTATCATCGGAAGCCTACCCTTCGAATCATCAGGAGATTCTCTCAGAAAAGAACTCCGTCGCTGTTGTCCGAATGAAAATCAACCTTGCGGATGAAGAAGTAAAAAAGCAGCTCAAAGAATACATTTCTCACGGATTGAGAGTTCAGACGCAGCTGGCCGGTATTACAGGTTCTCTCTACCTTTCCATGGAATTTTTGGATAGTGACAAATATCCGGCTGATCGAATCAAATTCAGTTGGACTCCAAAGTATTTGTATATTCCGTCAGCCCCGAGTTTAAGCAACGAAATTGTAGAGAATGTTAAAAATTTCCTTGCAAGTCTTGATACTCTTGATTTGAAAGGAAATCTGGAAGGAACTTTACCCGTTCTTCAATCTTTGATTGGAAACTTGGAGAGAATCGCCAAAGGCTTAGAGCCTAATCTATTTAATTCTCTTGGTGATTCGCTTACACAGCTCTTCGTAAACGCCGACCACAAAATAGATGAGATTAATGTTTCACATCTCAACGAGCTCATTGAGCAAATCAGAAAATCCGCTGCAAGTTTAGATAATCTTGCCAAACGAACGGAGGCAGAAAAGCTTATTAAGAATTTGAGCAGTCTTTCTCAGAATCTCAACAACATGATTAAGACCAACAGTTACGATCTTGCTCTCACGCTCAGAAATTTGAATGCAATTGCTGAGAACTTAAAGAATCTGTCTTCATCTATCCCAAACAACCCTGCGGGTTTGCTGCTTTCACCCAAGCAGGCCGGCAATCCGTTAAGTAATAAATGAAATTGAAGGTACAAAATGCTTAGAAGACTTCTTCTTCAATCCTCTTTTCTGACCCTTGCAGGTTGTTCCATACTTCCGGAAAGACCTCCTCTCAAGCTTTATAGCATTTCATTAGGAGCGCCTACTTACAGGAACAGCATCAGTAAACGGAGACTTTCATCCGTTCGTGTCAATCCTCCCATGGTTGCCGAGCCATATGACTCATCAAAGATTTACGTCCTTGGAGAGGACAACAGAATGTTCAATACGGAAATCAGTCAGCTCGTTTCCACACCCTCTCAAATCATTGCTGCCGCAATTCGAGAAAAACTGTCCGCCGGTGGTCCTTGGAGAATTGTGCTGTTACCGAACTCCATTGCACAGTTTGATTATCAGCTGACGATCTTCATTTCAGAATTTTATATTTCTGCGGTTTCCAAGCCTTACCAGGCTAAGGTTGCTCTGCAAGCCTCGGTTACCACAACAGCCTTTGACAAGCTCGTTTATCAAAGACAATTCAGCGCAGCCTCAGACATTGAAAAAGCAGAAATTCCTCTGGCAGTCAAAGGACTGGAAAATGCCCTTAACACTGTCCTGAATGAACTGACTGTCAGTTTGAATGAGTCTCTCTGAAAAATAGAAATCCGTTATAAGAGCGTCATATCACTATAATGCCGTCTCTTGAGAAAACGGACCTATCATCGGCGGCAGATAAAAGCATAATTCGGCAGCTGCGAAAGAAGTGAAGAATACTTACTAAGTAATGATGAATTAACACAACAAGAAACTTTGTCTTCAACACTGTTAACTGAAAGGCCTTGCGACTTCAGCAAGGCCTTTTGTTCAGTACTTAAAGTTAACTTCAACTTTATTATTTTCTACTCAATACAACCAAATGTCTTTCCGAATCAACATTCGGAATTTCTACTTTTCTGATTTCAACAACCTTAACAAAATCCGGGATTTTCTCAATCTCTTCTTCAGGGAGTTTTCCCTTCATGACTATCCAACGTCCGTTTTTGCTTAGATGTTTCTCAGTTAGGTTTATAAAAGTTGAAATAGAAGCAAATGCACGAGACGTAATTAAATCGAATTTTTCTTCCGGACAATATGATTCAACTCTCGCATTTACCGCCTGAGCATTCAACAGTTTTAAGTTGATGATGGCCTGGCTAACAAAGGCTATTTTCTTTGCCACTGTATCTACTAAAGTAAACCTGAAGTTTGGCAGTAGGATAGCTGCAGGTATTCCGGGGAGCCCGCCGCCGCAGCCTACATCCATTACGCTGGTTTTCCCATTCGGTTGCTCAAACTCTTTCAAGAGAGGAATTAAAGTAGCAGAGTCTAACAAATGCTTATCAATAGCTTCCGTTTCATTATTGATAGAAGTGAGGTTATATACCTTGTTCCACTTCAACAGCAGTTGAAGGAACTTGTCCATCTTTTCCAGGTTCACTTCATTAACCGAAAGATGCAGCGCCTTAAACCCTTCAGAAAGTCTCTCAAAGTTCTTATTCTGCATTTTTTGCACCATTGCTGTTATGTCTCTTGATATATACCAGCAAGATAGAAATTGCAGCCGGTGTTACACCTGATATCTGCAGAGCTTCACCCAAATTCCTCGGTCTGATCTTTTTAAGTTTTTGAGTCACTTCAAAGGATAGACCCTTGGCTGAATCATAATCAAAATTATCAGGAATTACCGTTTCCAAACGCTGGAGATTTTTCTCAACTTCTTCTCTTTGTCTGTCTTCATAACCTTTGTATTTAATCCGCGTAACCAGCGTATCGGCTAAAGAAGAATCTAGATACGGTGGATTAAGAACTGATTCACCGTTTTGCATCTTTAGTTTTGTCAGATCTGTGTATACAAGCTCCGGCCTTCTCAGTAAGTTATACAGATTCGCTTCTTTACTTAAATCTTCTCCTAAAACGGATTCAACTGAAAGAGCATCTAATACGCCCGGATTTATCCAGATCGATTTAAGTCTTTGTGTTTCTTGTTCAATCAATTCTTCTTTTCTGCAGAAAAATTCCCAACGCTCTTCTGATACAACGCCAAGCTTATACCCAACTTCAGTAAGTCTCTTATCAGCATTGTCCTCACGAAGACTCAATCGAAATTCCGCCCGTGATGTGAACATTCTGTAAGGCTCATTAACACCTTTCGTAATCAGGTCATTAATCATCACACCAAGATAACCCTCATATCTCCTGACAACGAACGGTTCTCGCCCTCGTATGGACAGAACCGCATTGACGCCGGCCATCAGACCCTGTGCTGCCGCCTCTTCATAGCCGGTTGTTCCATTTACCTGGCCGGCTAAAAACAGATTTGAGAATTCCTTACTTTCTAAATTATCCTTCAGGTGTGTTGGATCGTAATAATCATATTCAATCGCATAGCCAGGTCGAATGATATGTACATTCTCCAAGCCCTTTATGGAATGTATAAAGTCGACCTGAACATCGTACGGAAGACTGGTTGAGATACCGTTAGGATAATATTCATAGGTATTTAGTCCTTCTGGTTCCAAAAATACGTGGTGAGAGTCCTTTTCGCTAAAACGATGAATCTTATCCTCAATCGAAGGGCAGTATCTTGGCCCGATTCCCTCAATCATCCCCGTATATAAGGGTGAGCGGTCCATATTCCTTCGAATAATGTCATGCGTTGAGACATTAGTTGATGTGATCCAGCAAGGAACCTGGTCAGGGTGATCCTCAGCACTACACATATACGAAAACACGGGTACCGGATTTGAATCACCAAGTTGCTCAGAACAGCGACTGAAATCGATTGTTCTTCCATCCAGTCTAGCAGGAGTTCCGGTTTTCAAGCGTGATCTTGGCAACCCTAGCTGTGCAAGATCGCCCCCTAATTCAATAGAAGCGGGATCTCCGCTTCGACCTGCTGAATAAACTGTCTCTCCGATAAATACCTTGCCGTTTAGAAAAGTTCCCGAACATAAAACTACCGCTTTAGAATGAACCCCAATACCAGATCGAAGATATACACCCTCAACGGCATGACCGTTCACGATCAAACCGTTTGCAGCTTCTTCTATTAAATCTAAGTTTTCAATCGATTCGATACGCTTACGCATCTCAAATTTGTAAAGTCGGCGATCGATCTGCGCACGGGTTGCACGAACTGCCGCCCCTTTTGAAGCGTTTAATACTCGAAACTGAATACCTGAAAAATCAGTAGCTTTAGCAATTAATCCGTCTAACGCATCAACCTCTTTCACGAGATGACTTTTTCCGATGCCTCCTATTGATGGATTACAGGATTGCTGACCTAAGTTATCTAAATTATGTGTTACAAGCAGCGTCTTCGCCTTCATTCTTGCGCACGCTGCTGCTGCCTCAATACCGGCATTACCACCGCCGATAACGATGACATCGTATTTAATTGGATATAAATAACTCATAATGTTTCACGTGGAACAAACTATTTACCGATACAAAATCCGCTAAAAATCTTACCTAGCAGATCATCTGAAGTTGTCTTACCGATAATCTCTCCCAGATTATCCGAACTCTCTCTAAGCTCTTCTGCAAACAACTCTAATTGTGGATTATTGGATTTTATAAAATCTGAAGCTTGATTTAGATGTAAGGAGGCTGCTTTTAAAAGGTTTAAGTGTCTCTCTCTTGCACTATAGACAGAATAGTTATCTGTGACTCCAGATAATTTAACAAGCGCATTTTTGAGTTCCTGTAATCCTGCACCCGTGACAGCAGAGGTTGAGATAACTGTTTCACGTGAAACAATGGAAATAGAATGCTGCGAACTGTCTAATAGATCGGATTTATTGAAAACGCGAATAACAGGAACATCTTCTTTTTTTATAGTGTGTAACAAGTCATCCAGTTTTTTATGATCCTCGTCATTAAGCGACGTTACATCCAATATCTGCAGAACAATATCAGCATTGGAAATTTCCTGCTTACTTCTCTCGATACCGATCTTCTCAATTGCATCATTAGTTTCTCGAATACCGGCTGTATCAACAAAATGAAAGAGAACTCCGGAGATATTAATCGAAGTTTTAATTCGATCCCGTGTAGTGCCTGCAATATCGGAAACGATTGCAACTTCTTCTCCGGCTAGCGCGTTTAATAAGCTAGATTTCCCCACATTTGCTTCGCCAATTATCGCAACTCTTAAACCATCCCTAATAATTTCCCCTTGTTTTGCATTTTTTATAATATCTTCAAGATGTTTTTTTATTGATTCAATTTTGTCTCTGGAACCGTACTGATTAATGAAATCAATTTCTTCCTCAGGAAAGTCAAGCATCGCCTCAACTTCAACTCTGAGGTTAATAAGCTCATCATTTAGCTTGCTAATTTCCTTAGAGAAGTCTCCTCTCAGTGAACGAGAGGCGGCTTTGACTGACTGCAGTGTTGAAGCTTCTATGAGATCCGCGGTGGCTTCAGCCTGAATTAAATCAATTTTTCCATTTAAAAAAGCCCGCTCTGTAAACTCACCCGGATTCGCGAGTCTCAGACCTAAATCTGAGAAACGATCTAGAAGTTCGTTCTGAATAAACTCTAATGAAGCCCTACCGCCATGTACTTGAATTTCAAGTACAGATTCGCCGGTATAAGAAAATGGTGCTGCAAAGAAAATGACAATGCCTCTGTCAATAATTTCGCCATCTTTATCGTGAATCGGAAGTAAGTATGCATACCTGCTTTCCAGCTTCTTACCGGAGAACAGCTTTGAGGAAATTTCCGTCACACTTTTCTGAGGTCCGGAGAGTCTCAATATTCCGATACCCGCATTACCGTTCCCTGTAGCTATTGCTATGATAGGGGTCGATTTGGAATCTGACATTCACAACCTTTTATATGAGTTTGAAGAACAATAAGAACGAAGCCGAAAAACTGCTCGGCTCGGTTCTCGCTGTGCTCTTTGCAGTGCCGATATCTGCTTATCTTGGCAGCATGTTTGGAGATACTTACAATGCTAGAGTAACGGTTTACCTATGTATCCTTAGTTGGACCATACTAGGTTCCGTCGTCCTGTTTATTCTCACGAGCAAAAGTAAGACCGCTTCAGCAAAAAGTATATTTCTGTGGATTATAAGCGTTTGGGTTTGGCCCCTTCCTCTCATCGGATACTTGATACGGAGAAAAGCATAGTAAGATGGACCGATGGTTCTTCAAAGACTGGATAAGAATCTTATCGCCAGAGAATATTAGATCAGAGCAGCGAAAGTCCATCTTGTAAACGAGATTCAGATTAAGTAGTAAACCTTGGCGAACTAGGTTAGAAAAGCTGTTATTCCGTCGGAGAAATAGAACCGATGAAAATGACTTCGCTGTCTCAATGATTATTTTTACTACCCAGAAAAAAAGGGCCCCTGATTAAACAGAGACCCTAAGCTATGAAATCTATAAATTAGTTGGTTTGCTTCTTAATTCGATCCGCGGCAATCTGCTTGTTGACAAGGTATTGCTGAACAATCGAAAGAATATTGTTCACCAGCCAGTAGAGCACAAGACCGGAAGCAAAGAAGATGAACATGATGCCGAAGACAAACGGCATGATAGCCATCATTTTTGCCTGAACAGGATCAGGAGGAGTCGGATTAAGCTTGAACTGAATGACCATTGTAATGATCATCAGAATAGGAAGAATGAACCAAGGATCAGGAGCCGCAAGGTCGGTCACCCAGAAAATCCAAGGAGCATCTCTTAACTCGACTGAAGCCAGAAGCACCCAGTAAAGAGCGAGAAAAACCGGCAGCTGGAGCAGGATAGGAAGACAACCGCCAACAGGGTTAATCTTCTCAGTCTTGTACATCTCCATCATCGCCATATTGAGACGCTGTTTATCATCTCCGTATTTTTCCTTAAGGGCCTTCATTCTCGGACCAAGATCTTTCATCTTCGCCATAGAGCGATATCCAGCAAGTGAAAGCGGATAAAGCACAGCTTTAACAATACAGGTCAGTAAAACGATCGCCCAGCCCCAATTCCCAACAATTCCGTGAAGGAAAGAAAGAAGCCAGTAGATCGGTTTAGCAAGGAAAGTCAGCCATCCGTAGTCAACTACCAGAGAAAGTCCCGGCGCAATTGCATCAAGTCTTGTCTGATCCTGAGGACCGGAGTACAGAACAGCGTCCATTGTCTTAGAACTGCCGCTGGGAATGGTGTTGATCTGCTCAATAGAGCCGATGGCGTAGAGTTTATCTCCGACTTTTCTTGTGTAGTTTTCGCGTTCAACTCCGGGAGTAGGAACCCAGGCGGAAACAAAGTAATGCTGAATCATAGCGATCCAACCGTTGTCTGCCTTAGCTTGGAAATCTCTGTCCCCGTCAGCGATATCGCTAAACGACACTTTCTGAAATTTTTCCTTATCTGTGTAGACTGCAGCACCAGTATAAGAGTTAACCATGGCGCCTTCACCTTCAGGCTTATCGCCGTCACGAGTGAGCTGGAAATAAATAGAAGGTGTAATGTCATTACCGGTGTTGTTAACGACCTCATGACTTACTTTAATGCCATAGTGACCGCGTTCAAAGGTATAAGCCTTAATGACTTTAACTCCGCCGGATTCGCCTTCAAATTTAACAGTAAGGGAGTCCTGACCATCTGCAAGCTTCAGCGGACCGGGAACAAGTTTAAATGCAGTCTTATGTGTAGGGTAAGGACCGCCGATCAATCCTGTCTGAGCAAGATAAGTGCGTCCTTTTTCCTGAGTGAAAAGGACAACATCTTTCGGAGCCTCGGGTTTATTGCCAAGAACCATGCCGACAAGGCCGGTATCAGTCCAAGGAGTAGTCTGTTTTTCTTTCCTCAGTTCAGAGCCGACAATAACCGCTCCTGTAGGATCGATAGACAGGTTTAAAAGATCCGTCTCAATATGAACTAAATCAGCTTTGGGAGCAGCAGCAGTTTCTGTAGGAAGTGCTGATGCTGTACTGGCCTGCGGTGTATCCGCTGAGCCCTGTGGAGCTGAGACGTTTTGAGTCTGTTGAGTTTCGGGTCCGAATAACGGCGGTTTTCCGTTGTAGACTTCCCAACGGTCATAAAGCATAAAAGCCGATAAACCGAAAAGAATCCATAGGAGGGCGCGTTGAATATCACTTCCCATGATTTGTGTTCTCTAATTTGGATTGAAAAATATAGTTTGATGAAGCGCTATTGCAGTCGCTGTTTTTGCACCAGCATCTCCAACGAAATTTCTCAGGAACTTCATCAATTCCACTCCCGCCAAAAGGCTGGCACCGCAGTAAACGAAACAACGTCAGCCAGCACCCTTTCACAGCACCGAATCTTTCAATCGAGGTGTATGAGTAGTGGGAGCAGGTAGGAAGAAATCTGCAGTTATGACCGACTATTGGTGAAAAAATAAGTTGGTAGCAACGGATTAATGTAAGAAGAAACAGCTTAATCACCAGTCTTCTCCATCCGTAAGGAAACTAATTTTTCAACAAGTTGTTCGAGCAAAATTCGGCAGTCTTCCCTCATTTCTTGTTTAAGTGAATCCCGGTAAGGGGTGCGAAATAAAGTAGACGGAAGCGGCGCTTTCAGACGAAAGACCACTCTCACACTGAAAGCTGAGTGCTCGTCCTCTACAGACAAACTGAGAGAGGAGCATCGAATTTCCTCTCTCAATATGCGTTTGATCAGATTTCTATCTACAGAACGCTTTGCAAAGCGTTTACCGACAGTTAACCCAACCAGGAATTTTGGTTCTTCATCGATAAGCTTTGCCTTAACTTCGAACCATTTTCCATGGAAGCGGACCAAACCCGAACCTCGTGCTCTGATAACCTCTAAAAAATCTTTAGATTTGATAATTCGAACACTTTTTGGAAAGGACTGAGTCAGCACTCCACAATCCATCTTATTACTTCGCGAGCCTCTCTAAATTATTAGAGAGCTAAAACGTGACGGCCTTTACGACGACGAGCAGCAAGGACCTTGCGGCCACCGCGAGTACGGCTGCGGACGAGGAATCCGTGTGTGCGTGCACGTTTAACCTTAGAGGGCTGATAAGTACGTTTTGTTGCCATTTTTATTCCTTTTAAAGAGGCCGCGGCTGACGGCACTAAAACTAAAAGTGATCACCTGATGCGGTCAACGAACAGGCAATTTTGATAAACCACATATTAGACTTCATTTGCAGTTAACTTGTCAAATAGAAAGAGAAATATTTTGTAATTACTTTCATTTACAGCCTTCCCACGGCACCTCTCCAAAGAAGAATCAGAAGACTACATAAGGTACAATCATTGTTTGGATTTTTGATAGAAGCAGAATTGTCTGCATAAGAAATTAGATTAAATGCGAGAAGTTTGGGAATTAACTTTAGCTTCCTTGAGAGACAGCTACCCCACCGAGGTCTTCGAACCTTGGTTTGGAAGATTAGAGTACGTCGAAAAAGATGACCCTAATGAACTTGTACTGTGCGCTCCGTCTTTCATTCATTTAAAACAGCTGAAGTCTCAGTATCAGAGCGAAATCCAGAAAAAGGTGGATGAGATTGCCGGTCGACCGGTTCAACTAACCTTTATTGTTAAGGATCCTAACGAAGGAGCTGCTCGTGCGCAGTCTTCACAGGAATCGGAAAGTCATTCTGATGAACATACTGATATTAATCTTCTTGCTAGAAAATCCGGTCTTCATGACGGACTGACATTTGAGACATTTGTTACCGGTAATGCAAATCGTGTTGCAAGAAGCAGCGCTGAATTAGTTGCGCAGTTTCCGGGAGAAAAGTACAACCCGTTTTTTATCTATGGGGCTGTCGGTCTGGGAAAAACTCACTTAATGCATTCAGTCGGCAGAAAACTATTGGAAAACAATCCGCATCTAAAACTGCTTTGTATTTCCGCCGAACGTTTCATTAATGAGGTTGTTGATCTTTCCAGCGGCGGTCGTTTATCCGACGAAAAGATTAAGAAGTTCGATAATAAGTATCGGAATCTGGATGCGCTGCTGATCGATGACGTTCAGTTCCTATGCAAACGAGGCGGAACGCAGCAAAGACTTTTCAGTATCTTTGAAGCTCTCCTTCCGAAGAATAAGCAAATTATTCTTACCTGCGATACCTATGCCCGACAGCTTTCCGACTTTGATGAAAGGCTAATCTCGAGACTTGGAGCAGGGCTGTCGGTTTCTATAGAACCTGCAGAATTTGAACTTAGGGCCGCGATTTTGTTGGAGAAGGCAAGACAGCAGGATGTCCATCTTCCTTTAGAGGTGGCTTATCTTATTGCCAATCGATTGAATACGAATGTCAGAGAGTTGGAAGGAGCACTAAAAAACGTCATCATGCGCGCAACTGTTTTCAATCGACCGATCACAGAGGAGCTTGCTAAAGAAGCTTTGCAAGGTATCAGCGGAACGGGACGAATTTCTATAGAGAACATTCAGCAAACCACTGCTGAACACTTCAATATCAAGATTGCTGACATGCATTCAAAAAGCCGAGTCGCAAATGTGGCATATGCCCGCCAGATCGCGATGTACCTGGCTAAGGAGCTGACTCAAAAAAGTCTGATTGATATTGGAAACGCTTTTGGCGGAAGAGATCACACGACAGTGCTTTACGCTGTGAAAAAAATTACTAAAGAGCGTGCTCAGAAACAAGAACTGAACCACACTCTTCATTTAATAGAACAAGCATTAAAGAATTGGAATTAACGGGAGCCACGATGGAAAATAATCTGGAAAACGACCTTACCGAAGCAACAGGAACCGCAGGGACGGAAACTATGTTTGCGGAACCAGCTGAAGCTGCTCCCGGCACTCCTGTACTCTTCATTAACGGAAGCAAAGAGAATATCTTTAAACCTATTCAGAACGTAAGCGGTGTTGTCCAGAAGAAGCAGCCGCTTCCGATTCTCTCCAATATCTTGCTGGCTCAGGAAAATGAGAATGTCACATTTACAGCAACAGATCTGGACATTCAAATCAGAACAAGCTCTGCAATCGGTACGCCTAACTGCAGAGTTTCAACGACAATATCATCCAGAAAACTGAATGATATTCTTGCTTCTCTGGTTGATAACAGTGAGGTTTCTTTTACAAAGAAAGGAGAGCACGTACTTCTGACTTCAGGAAGGAGCCGCTTTGAACTGCAGACTCTTCCGGCAGAAGATTTTCCGTCAATGAAGGAAGTGAAGCTGGAAAAGGCGTTTTCTATGCCTTGTTCCCGCTTTAAATATCTCCTAAGCATGGTCTCCTTTGCATGTGCCGTCAACAACGTTCGTTATTTCCTTAACGGGGTTTATATTTGCTCCGAAGGTACATCCGTACGGGCTGTTGCAACAGACGGACATCGTCTCGCTCTTTGTGATGTCGATGCTGATCAGGCTTCCGAGAAGAAACTTGACTCAATTATTCCGAGAAAGACTGTTAAGGAACTAACTCGTTTAGTTCCCGATTCCGAAGACGAAATCACTGTCTACATGGCGGAAAAACAAATCAAATTTACATTTGCCGGTGTTGAAATTCTTTCCAAACTTGTTGAAGGAAGGTATCCGGATTACCAAAAGGTCATTCCGGTCGACAACGATAAAGAATTCAAAGTATCCAGACAGGAACTTCTTTCTTCTCTTCAGAGAGTATCCATTCTCACCGCAGATAAACTCAAAGGCGTCCGTTGGAATCTTTCGTCCGGCGTTATCAATGTCGCTGCGACAAATGCCGATATGGAAGAAGCGGAAGACGAGCTTGAAGTCGAATATCAGGGCGACAGCATTGAAATCGGTTTCAATGTGACCTATCTGATCGAAGTGCTGAATGCTCTGAAAAACGAAACAGTCAGAGTATCTCTCGGTGGTCCGCTTAGCTCTGCATTGATCCGCATGCCCGACAGCGAAAAATTCAAATTTGTCGTCATGCCAATGAAGATTTAACGGGCTGATAGCTCCAATTTGGAATACAAAAGAATGAGTGAAACACAAGATGTCAAGCTGTCAGCTGAAGACAGCTATGGTGAAGACGCTATTCAAGTCCTCGAAGGACTGGAAGCTGTAAGAAAAAGACCCGGTATGTATATTGGAGACACCTCTGACGGTACCGGTCTCCACCATTTAGTTTTTGAGGTCGTTGATAACTCTATTGACGAAGCTCTTGCCGGCTACGCGGATCACATTAATGTCACGATCAACCGCGATAACTCTATCTCCGTTGTTGACAACGGTCGCGGAATTCCTACTGACATAAAGATGAACGATAAGCATGAGCCTAAGAGAAGCGCTGCAGAGATCGCACTGACCGAGCTCCATGCCGGCGGAAAATTCAACCAGAACAGCTACAAAGTTTCAGGCGGCCTCCATGGCGTAGGTGTTTCCTGCGTCAACGCTTTGTCCTCCTGGTTAAAACTTATCGTCAGACGCGACGGAGTAGAACACTACCTTAACTTTGAAAAAGGCGTCCTGATTGACCGCTTAATCGACAAAGTTAATACGCCGAACGGCGTTGTTGAAGTCTCCCCGATGCACGTATCCGGTCAGACTGATAGAAGAGGCACGGAAGTTCAGTTCCTTCCGGACGCCGAGATTTTCGGAAATGTAGACTTCCATTATGAAGTTCTTTCCTCAAGATTGAGAGAACTCTCCTTCTTGAATAACGGCGTGAAGATTCACCTTGCCGACCTTAGAAAAGGGAAAGACGAAGTATTCCAGTTTGTCGGAGGCGTGAGCGGCTTCGTAGCCTACATTAACCGCGACAAGACAAAAATCCATGACAACTGTTTTTATACCAACAAAACAGTTCAGGTATCTCCAACTGAAAACATAGCTGTCGAAGTCGCTATGCAATGGACCGACGGATACAGCGAGAATTTCAGTGCCTACACCAACAATATTCCTCAAAAAGACGGCGGTACTCATGTCAACGGTCTGCGCAATGCTATGACCGCTGTACTGAAGCGGTATATTGAAGAAAACGAGTTAGCCAAGAAAGACAAAATTGATTTGGTTGGTGAGGATATTCGAGAGGGCATGACATGCGTTCTTTCGCTGAAGATGCCTGAACCTAAATTCAGTTCTCAGACTAAGGACAAACTGGTTTCATCAGAAGCGAGAGGTGCTGTAGAGCAGGTTGTCAGAGACAGTCTCGATGCCTATCTGCAGGAAAATCCTAAAGACGCGAAGATCATCTGCACAAAGATTATTGACGCGGCCAGAGCTCGTGAAGCTGCAAGAAAGGCTAGAGAGACAACTCGGCGCAAAGGTTTGCTCGGTTCTGCAGGTCTTCCCGGAAAGTTAGCAGATTGCTCCAACAGAGATCGTTCCCTCTGTGAAGTGTTCCTGGTGGAGGGAGACTCCGCCGGCGGATCTGCTAAGAGCGGCAGAGATAGAAACTACCAAGCTATTCTTCCTTTACGAGGCAAGGTTCTAAACGTTGAAAAAGCCCGCATTGAAAAAATGCTCTCCAGTGAACAGATCGCAACTCTGATTGCAGCCTTAGGAACTGGAATTGGCGAAGAGTTCAATTTAGACAAACTTCGTTATGACCGCGTGATCATCATGACTGATGCTGACGTGGACGGAGCTCACATTCGTACGCTTCTTCTGACTCTCTTTTATAGACAAATGCCTAAGCTTATTGAAGGCGGTCATGTTTACATTGCTCAGCCTCCGCTCTATAAGGTTGTCTATTCAGATAACAAAGAACGCTACATTAAAGACGAAAAAGAGCTTTACAAGCTTCTTGTTGAACAGGGAACCAAAGACACAAGACTCTATGTTTCAAAAGAAGCTTTTGAAAAGGACGAGGCGGTATCTGGAGAGCAGCTTCAAAGTTACCTCATGTCATACAACGATGCCCATAACGTCATCAATAGGTTCTCTCGTTTTGTGGACTCAAGCGTTTTAACTGCCATCGCTGCAGGCGCTGAGATAAGTCTGTCTGATGAGGAGGACGCACGCAAGTCTGTTGAATCGATTATTGAGAAGCTCACCGATCCGGATGTGGTTGTTGAACATCAGATAGTAGAGAATGTTCCGACAATTATCGTGAAGCGAACGAAGTACGGTAATGTAATTGAGACAAAGATTACTCCATCTTTCGTTGAAACACCGGACTACTTAACACTTCAAAGTACGTCAACAATATTCAAGAACCTTCTTCATCCGGGTGCCTGTCTTCTTAATCAGAAGAGAGGAAAAGAGACGATACAGCCGATCTCTAATTTTAGTGAGGTCATCGAATTTGTTCTAAAAGCCGGCAAGGCGACTGTTAAGAAAATGCAGCGCTACAAAGGGCTTGGAGAAATGAAAGACGTAGAGCTTGAAGAAACCACCATGGATCCTGCAAAACGTCGTCTTCTGAAGGTTGGTGTTGAAGATGCGGTCGCTGCAGATATGGTCTTTACAAAGCTCATGGGAGACGAGGTTGAGCCAAGACGGCAGTTCATTAAGGACAATGCACTTCTTGCAAGCAACATTGACACCTAGACTTTCTTAACTCAGAAAAGGACGGCTTTTTGGCCGTCCTTTTCTTTTAATCAGTGTCAACAGTTATAAATTAATTAGAGCTTGGTGCAGAAGGTTAAGTTTTTTCCTTACTTTTACCTTACCGGCACCAGCTGAAATGTAGACAAAAAGAGATATTTTGATCACTTTCTAATGTGTACAACTATGTTTATAAATGTTGAATAAACTGTGCAGTTATGCTTTGTGCCCAAATTATCAATATCTTCTCAACACTAATAAACGACAAATCACAGAGAAATCAACAATCTTTAAACATTATAACTTATTGTTTATATAGATAATAATATAGTTATCAACAAATTTTAAATCACTTCTAATATTAATACTCTTAATTAATTTTTATAAATTAATTAGTTATAGATACGTTAATAACTAGAAATAACTTTTCCTTTTTTAAAAAAAATCACTACCAAAGAACAAACCTATTTATCAACAGAACTAATACTACTTATTGTATTAATTACTATAAGGAGTATTAATTAATGCTTCTGTAAAAAATGTTAATAACTATATTATTCTTTTTATTATCAATAAGTTAGTTTACTAATAAGTTGTTTAAAACTTTAGTAATTCTATGTTAGTATCAGTGGAAAATTTGGATTAAATTGAACTTATATCCAGTTGTTCACAAGATATTAGTTAATTGTTAACATTTTCTAGTGAATAACTGTCTTATTTCTGGGATTATCAGCTGAGTTTTGATTATGAGTAAAAAATTACTATTAGTATCTGCAGCCTTTAGCGTCGCTGTATTGACAGGTTGTGCGCCTGTTCTCATTGGATCAGCTGCTATGACCGGTGCATCCGTAGCGGCAGACAGAAGAAGTGCCGGGGCGGTTGCAAATGATGGGCTTATTGAGACGAAATCAGCGCTTCATCTTTCACAAACGAATTTTTCCTCAAGTCATATCACTACGACCTCTTACGAAGGAAACGTATTATTGAGCGGGGAAGTCGGCACGGAAGATGATAAAGAGAAGGCGGCTCAGATTGTTAAATCTATCAATGAAGTAAATACGGTTTACAACGAATTGGCTGTTATGCCCAATTCTTCCTTCACGAGCAGAATGAGTGACTCAATCACCGCAAGTAAAATTCGTGCGGCGTTGTTGGACAATAAACAGGTGACTCTGACTTCTCTGAAGGTTGTAGTTGAACGGGGAGTTGCTTACCTGATTGGTGCGGTAACGCAGCAGGAAGCGGAAATTATCGGGAAGATTGCTTCTAAAGTCCAAGGTGTGACACGTGTTGTCTGTCTCTTTACAATTCTTACTCCGGAAGAGCTTGAAAAAAGAAAGCTGATTACTAATGACGGCTCATCCACCGTTGAGAGCGGAAGTGGATTGGAAAGCGATAGTAGTTCATCATATTCCACTGGTGCACAATCGACTCCTATCAATATGTAATTTATAATTGATAATCATTATCGATTTTATTTATAATCTTCCAAGATTAGTCTTGGAGGCCGATTGCGTAAACTTATAAATCTTATTGCCGTGCCTATGCTTATTGTTATTGCATGGGCATTTTTATCTTCGTCGGGCATATTCAGCGAATTTCTTCTTCCGACACCGGCAAAAGTATTCAAGAGTTTTTTGGAACTCTGTGAAAGCGGTGAGCTTTCACGGCATATTCTGGCGAGTTCCGGAAGGGTTTTTGGCGGCTTTTTTATGGCAGTTATAGTCGCCCTGCCACTTGCTTATTTTTTTTACCACTCTCCGGAAGCTGAAGCCAGATCGAAGCTGACTCTTGAAGCATTAAGATTTATTCCACCTTTATCACTTATTCCGCTTCTTATTCTCTGGTTAGGAATCGGTGAACCGGCTAAGCTGGCGATTGTGTTTCTTGCAAGCTTTTTCCCTATTTACCTGAACGTTTTTTCAGGTTTTAAACAGATCAACAGTGCATATGATGAGCTCTCTCAAACGCTCCGACTGACGAAACTTGAAAAATTTAGACACATTGAATTTCCTGCTTCGCTTCCTAACATATTCACAGGTCTTCGTCTTGGTTTTGGATATTCCTGGCGTGCATTAGTTGGTGCTGAGCTTATCGCAGCAACTTCGGGGCTGGGATATTTGATTGGAGATGCTAGTGAAATGTCGAGAACAGACAGAGTTTTTGTCGGAATCCTCTGTATTGCGGTGTTAGGCATTGCTGGCGATCAATTATTTCAATTTATCGGAAAGCGCTGTACACCCTGGGCGAGGAATAAATGGTAGCCGGAGTTTCCTTAGTTGATGTCTCGAAGACTTTTTTGGACGGTAAAAGAGCTGTTAGCCCTCTAAAGGATCTTTCTTTAACAGTTCAGCCGGGAAAGTTAACAACCGTACTTGGAAAAAGCGGCTGCGGAAAAACCACACTGCTGAAAGTTATTTGCGGATTAGAAAAAATTGACTCAGGAAAGATCCAATTCTTCAGAGATGACGGATCCGCTTTCGAAGATCCTAAAATTTCTTTAGTTTTTCAGGATCCGAGATTACTTCCTTGGAAGTCAGTCCGTGAAAACTTAGAGCTTGCCATTAGAACTCTGCCTGCAGCCGAACAGGAGAAAAGAGTAAATGAAGTGCTGGAATTGGTTCAGCTTTCCGGAACGGCAGATTTATACCCGGCTCAGCTTTCCGGAGGTATGGCTCAGCGTATCGGCTTAGCTCGTGGGATTATTTCAAGACCTGATCTTTTGCTTTTGGATGAACCTTTTGGAGCTCTTGACTTTATGACAAGGAGCAAGCTCCAGATGGATTTTTCAAAAATCCAAACAGAACTGGAAACAACAATGCTCTTAATCACGCATGACATTAATGAAGCCGTTCTTTTAAGCGATGATATTGCATTCATGCGTGACGGTAAAATAGCCGAATCCCTGGATATCAATTTACCTAAACCAAGAAGATACGGAGATACTAATTTATCTCAATATCAGAAACAGCTTTTTAATTTCTTTATATAAACAACGGAGTAAATATTCAAATGAAACTTAAGTTAGTCGCGATTTTGGCAGGGATGTCCTTGATGACATCGGTTTTCGCCGCACCCAAAGAGATCAACATCGCCTATGTTAAAGCACCTTTTAATCTTCAAAATATGGTTATGAAACATAACCAAATGTTGGAGAAGGAGTTTGCAAAAGACGGTATCCAGATCAAATGGCATGACATTACATCCGGTGCCAAACAGACACAGGCCATGGCTGCCGGCTCACTCGACGCCAGCGCGACAATGAACACGGCATCTTTACTGATGGCAAACGCAGCAGGAAATCCTGTGAAGATTGCAACCGGTGTTGCCCATCCGACCAGTCTCTTCGCTGTTGTCGGTAAACCCGGTCCTCAGATGAAAATCGAAGACCTGAAAGGTAAAACAGTTGTCGGACCTAAGGGTACAGTTCTTCATCAGACATTAGTAGCAGCTTTGGATAGCAAAGGAATGAGCCAGAAAGATGTGAATTTCATCAATATGGATATTCCTAAAGGCATGACTGCAATGATGGCCGGTAAGGTTGATGCAGCTCTTGTTGCCGCCAGCGGAATTATTAAGGCTAATGAGGGTGGTGCTAAAACAATTACGACTGCTGAAGGTCTTGTCCAGCCGAATTTAGTTTTCACTGTCAGCGGCAAGTTTGCACAGGAGAATCCCGAAATCGTTCAGCGTTTAGTTAAGGTTAATCGCGAAGCGCTCAAATGGATCAATGAGAACAAGAAAGAGGCACTTGAGATTGGTGCCAAGGAACACGGTATTACGCTCTCTGATGCAGAGAAACTCGCTGAAGGAAGCCATTACTATGACGTGCTGACTCAGAAAGATATCGACGAATTGGATAAAGATCAGAAGTTCCTGAAGGCGAACGGAATGATTGAGAAAGAAGTCAATGTTAAAGATCTCATTCTTCCTTCGGCTGTTAAATAATGATTAAAGATACGATTTCCGTGTATGACGATGCGGTTCTCCTGGAGATTCCGTTCAGTGCCTGTGTCCTCTATCACGGTCGGGACAGCATTGGAGGTTTGTCCTTAGGTTTTCGAATGCTTCAATGGGCTCTAAAAGAGCTTTGCGGAGAAAGAATTCCTGAGAGAAAAGAAATCTCCTTTAAGACTGCGTTTCCAGGTCCTGGGCTAAGAGACGCTGTAGAAATGGTCACAAGAGCCGTCACAAGAAAAACTTATGACGTGCTCGATACCTTTCCCACAGAAGCACCTGAAGGTGTTTACGGCCGTATGTATTTCGAAGTTTCTGTCGGAGAAAAGCAAATTTGCTTTTATTTAAAGCCGGGTGTTATTCCTGAAAAATTTGTTTTGACAGGCAGAGAAATTAAGAAGGGCTCTCCTTCAGAGATCCAGAAACAAGAATGGAGACAGCTGAAGGACGCCCTTTCTGATGCGGTTTGGTCCATTGACGATATGTCAAGTGTTTTTGTTATCGTCAAAAAGTAGGTCATGCTGCTCATAAGCATTGTAGCTTGAGCGCACAAAGGGTCCGCTTAGACAGCTGAGAAAGCCGAGTTCTTTGGCTTTCTCAGCATATTTTTTAAATTGATCCGGGTGAACGTATCTTTTGACAGGGATGTGATGTTTACTTGGACGAAGATATTGGCCGATGGTAAGCATGGTGACATTATTTCGGCGCAGATCCTCCATTACCTCATAAATTTCTTCATCCTTCTCACCGAGGCCAACCATTAATCCGCTTTTTGTCAGACATGTTTGTGAACACTTACTCCATTCATTCAGTAATTTGAGAGAATGTTCATAATTACCGCCGGGTCTTGCTTCTTTATATAGCCTGGGTACGGTTTCTATATTGTGATTGAATACGTCAGGAGAGGCATGCTGAAGGTTTTCAAGCGCCTTATCTAATCTTCCTCTAAAGTCCGGGACAAGAATCTCGACTTTGACACCGTCAATTTTGTGAATTTCATTGACACAGTTCGCGAAATGCTCCGCTCCGCCGTCTTTGATATCGTCCCTATCAACACTTGTAATAACCACATACTTCAACCCAAGTTTTCTGGCTGCCTCAGCAACTTTTTTCGGCTCATCAGGGTCAAGAGGTTTCGGATAGCCGTGTGCAATATCACAAAAGGGGCATCTTCTTGTACAAATACTTCCCATGATTAAGAAGGTTGCCCTTCTATGGTGGAAGCACTCAGAGATGTTTGGACAGGCAGCCTGTTCGCAAACTGTTGCCAGTCCTCCGTTTTTCAAAATTTCTTTTGTTCCTGCGAACGCACCGTTTTTTATCGGAATTTTTATCTTTAACCATTCCGGCTTCTGTAATTTTTCAGCAGACGCAAACTCTTGGTATTTTTTTATTTTTAATTCTTCTCTCTGGGGATTATGAAGTTTGTTATTCATGTCTAAAAAGGAGAATTAAAGATTGATGCGTTTAAGATTTCAGGAGGCCAACTCAAGAAGGCGACTGCTATAGCTCCGAGCGTCAGAAGAAAGCCGAAGAGAAGCTCGAGTTTAATTGTTTTGAGCATTACCTCTGTAATTCTTTCCTGAGGATATTTTTTAAGATACTGGGGAAGCATGCTTGCCCGTGGAAGCACTAAAAGAACAAAGAGGAAAGGCCAGCAGTTGTGATTGAGTGGGACAAGCCAACCGATAAATACAAAGGGAAGAAAAATCATAAACATATAGAGAGCTTCTGAAACTTTTCTTCCACAGACAGCAACGAGGGTATGGCGTCCCACAGATTTGTCGTGATCAAGATCTCTGTAGTTGTTCACAAATAGTACTGCGGCTCCAAGAAGACCCAAGCTGAGACCCGGCACAAGCACAATGATGTTAAATGAGTGCGTTTGCAGCCAATAGCTTCCTCCTACGGCAAAAAGACCGTAAAAAAGAAGAACTAAAAATTCACCAAGACACGTATAAGCAATGGGTTTAGGGCCTCCCATATAGCAATATCCGCAAATGATGGAGAGGATTGCGATCAGAGCGATAGGAATACCGCCGATGATGACCAGCAGTATCCCGAAGAGGGCACAAAGCAAAATAGTAAAGCTGATAGCCTTCTTTGCAGAAGACATAGAAATCCAGCCTTCGGATGTAGCTCTGGGCAATCCCACTCTTGTTCCGTTTTCAGCCTTTCGGACGTTATATGCGTAGTCATTGACCATGTTAGACATAGCCTGGATGAGAATAGCTCCGAACAAGGTGAATAAAAAGGTCCAAAAATTAAACTTTCCGTTTAACGCAAGTGCAAAAGAAGATCCGACAAGGACAGGCGTAGCCGCAATCCAAAAAGTGCTGGGTCTCATGAAAGCGAGCCAGGCAGATAGGCTGTGGGGTGTAATTTCTTTTTTATTATTCATTAGGCAAAATACTCCTCAATTTTTTCTGTAAGTTTCTCCTCAGCTTCGTCGATAGTGATCAGAGGAGCATAGTGACTCAAGTTTACAGCCCTAAGACCTTGGTAGCCGCAAGGATCAATGTCTTTAAAGGGAGAAAGATCAGCATTTATGTTGATGGCGAATCCGTGATACGTGCAGTCATTGGTGATTTTTAAGCCAATCGATGCAACTTTAGCAAGATTTGCAAATTGTCCGAAGCCGCCGAGCAAAGGCAGATAAATACCAGGCGCGCCTTCGACTAGAGATGCATCAACTCCATATGAACAGCAGAACTCGAGAAGCATCTGCTGAATTATCGACAGATAAGCCTTTGGGTAAAGTTTCCTATTGCGAAGATTAACCAGTGGATAACATACAATCTGCCCCGGACCGTGGTAGGTAATTTTCCCGCCACGGTCAGTTTTCACAATTGGAATATTTTTTAAATCCGAACTAAGCAAAGGACAGGTAGTTCCGACTGTATATGTAGGGGCATGTTCACAAAACCAGATTTCATCCTCTGTTTCAGAATTCCTCTGTCTTGTGAAGTGCAGCATTTTTTCGAAAACAGATTGGTACGGCTGCAGACCTAGATGTCTTATTTTCACCGGTTATAGAACAAAACGAACCTTGTTGTGCGCAGTGATTTCTTTGTACAGATTATCGAGCATGTCTTGAGAAGTCGCATTAATCAAAACTCCGAGGGAAAGATAATTTCCTTTTGCGGAAGCTTTCATTTCGACTTCTGCAGCGTCGAAAGACGGGCAATGTTTTTGTATGATACTCACGATTTCCTGTGCGAATTCATCGGTTCTCTCGCCGACAATTTTCATAGGAAATTCACAAGGAAACTGCAATAGAGCAGCAGGCAGTTCTTCCGTATTTTCGTTCTTAATTTCTTCAGCCATTTCTTTTTTTAAACACCTTTTGAAAAGTATTAAAAATCAACGGGAGGAAGGATTTATCTACTCCCACATCTGAGCCGGGATAGACCGAAAAACTTTTTACGACCTTTCCAGCTTGAAGGATATTAACCTTTCCTACCGCTTCTGTTGCTTGAACTGGTGCCTTAATGAGTTCTTTTCTTTCTATGATGATCTCAATCGGTTCTTTTTTATTTTGTTTTATTTGCTCTTTTGACAGAGTGACAAAGATGTCAGAGGGCGTAATGACATCGACAGAATTTTTTATTCCCCCGGCAACCGGGATGCTGGAAAATTTATGTCCGGAAGGAAAAATTTTTGCTGTTTCAAAGTCGTTGACCGCATGCAGCAGTGCTCGAGATATTTGGTTAACTGAGGTACTTGGCTCTTCTTGAAAATTGATAACCGCAACTCTTCGAATGTTTTCAGGGTATTCAGAATTTTTTACGAATGAAATAGCCAAGCTTTGCTTTTTATTCCTTTCCCTCAATATTACGGTTTCGGAATTTCCCGAACGAACGGTCTGGATTTGCGAAGGGAGTTCCTGATCCTGGAGAAGAACGGTTGAATCAAAGAAAGAAATTCCGATATCTTGGAGGCCGTTAATAAGTTCCGTTAGGGCAACAAAAAAGCCATTCTCGGAGAATGCAATTTGATTTAAGGCTGGATTTTCTTTTTTGTCTGAGGTGTTAATGAGCTGCAGCCCAAGGATCGCTGCTTCGTCTGATTGAAGAAGAAGCATGGAGGCAATAAGCTCTTTTAAGGTGATACTTTCTCCTTGCTGAAAGAAAACTGGAGTATTTTTATCCAAGTTAGAGAAAATTGAGGGATCAACCTTGAAGGCTTTCTGAATGTCCAGTTCTTTTCGCTGAATTTTTTTTAACAGCTTAGAAGCAATATATATTTTTTGAGGAATTGAGCCGCTGATGCTTTTGACTGTGTAGGCATCTTTGCTCTCGATGATCTGTCTGCTGTTTAAGTCGTACGAAATAGCAATGTCTGAGGGCGAGCTAAAACTAGTACCTATGAAAAAAAAAGAAGCCGCTAAAGTAAAAATATTTTTTTTCCCAGAGGTCATATGAATGCAGAATCTCTCATAAACAATTGGAGTCGGCAGCAAGTGATTGAGTTTGTCGATTAAACTCTCCCAATTGATCGTTATGCTACGACATAATGAAACAATATACCTATAGTTTTAGAAATGAAAAAGTATTTAGACATCTCTCGGTGCGAAAGATTGTTAGCACCCGTTAGATTTGAGTTTCTCCCGGAAATTGATTCAACGAATGAATACTTAAAAAGGGAGGTAAAACAATCTAACAGTGTTTCGGATACTTTGGTGTGTGCAGAGCGGCAAGTTAAGGGAAAAGGCACACGAGGCAGAGTATGGTATGACTCTCCGCAATGCTGCTTAAAATTTTCATATAGAAAACAATTGCCGACTAATTTTTCTAAGTTTGCGGTAATTAGTCCTTGGGTAGCTCTAAATTTTTGTCAATATCTGCATTCAGTTGGATTTCAAACGGTAGGGGCAAAGTGGCCGAATGATCTGCTGATTAACGGCGGAAAGCTATCGGGAATGCTATTCGAAATAGTTTCAAAAGGGGAGGTATCCTATTTGATCGCAGGTATTGGGGTAAACCTTTTTTTCGATCCTAACCTAACTGAGATTAGCGGGCGAAATATCGCCTTTTTGTATGAGAAATTTACTCCCTCTATAGATGAAAGAACTGATATTCTTATTGAATTAGGAAGAGTTCTTATCGATTCTCTCGATAATATCCCGGAATCGTTCACAGATGAGGACAAGATGAGCTGGTCTGCTTGTGATGTCTTTTATCAGAAAAAGGTCAAAATCATACAAGATGGAAAAGTTGTGGACGAAGGGTGTGAAATGGGAATAGATAAGGAAGGCCGTTTGATGGTTCAAACATCTGAGGGGCTGAAGTCGATAAACATAGGCGAACTATCGGTGACTTTATGAAAAGGATAGTTGTTGATATTGGAAATACAGCCCTTAAATGGGATTACATATATGAAGTCCCACATCCAAGAGCGTTTGTGCACAGCTCGGAAACGACTTTAAATCCTGACGTTATTCGGAGTTGGGAAGAAGAAGATGTCACCGAGATATTAGGAACATATGTCTGCAGGCCTGAATTGAAAGATCAAATTGAATCTTTTATGGAAGGGAGAGGCGGCAAATGTACTTGGTTACGGACAGAAGCTGAATTCAAAGGCCCTTTTTATCTTTTAAACAGCTATGAATACCCGGAACGACTGGGTGCAGATCGCTGGTATGGCGCAGTTGGAGCAATTGCGCTTAATCCTCAAAAATCCATAGTATTAGTGCAGTTTGGTACAGCAACGACTGTCGATATGATTCGATACGAAGGCGGGAAAAATTACGTATTCGAAGGAGGAATGATTCTTCCGGGACTTAATCTTATGTATACAGCGTTGGAACGTAAGATTCCGGCAATCGCCGTTCCGAGAGGAGCTGCCAGAGATTTTCCAAAAAATACTTCAGACGCGATCAATACCGGAATTGTTGATGCTCAGCTTGGCCCTGTTTATTTTGCAATTCAACGGCTTAAAAAAACTGCTATGTCAAACGACATTGAAGTAATTTTAACGGGCGGGGCAGCCTCAATTCTTGAAAAAAGTGCGTTGGGACGGCTTCCGTGTTTTACTTTATGCCATAACATCGTTCTTACCGGAATTAAACTTAGAGCAGAGCAGGCGACTTGCAATAATTTAAAAAGCATGTAAAATGCACGCCTCATTGAACAACGCCAAGCGCTGTTCGAGATGCAGAAACAAATTTTTACATTGAATTTTCCTGTTTCAGTTGACAAGAATTTTCAGTTCTGTAAAATAGCAATTCTGCGCTTGAGAAATCAAGCAAGTTCTTTAAAAATTTATCGACGACCGATAAGAGCGGGCGCTGAAGGTTTAAGCGGGTTTAGAAGACTGAATTCGCGAAGAAATTTTTAGCTCGCACTTATTGGAAGAAGGAGTAGAAATACTCCGTCAAACACCAAGAGAGTG